>DASXRH010000374.1:0-6545 GCA_036506715.1 Acidimicrobiales bacterium | reverse complement strand
GGAGCGAGGGTCGGTCGGGGGTCGGGGGGCAATGCGGCGGGATCGGTCCGGTGAGGCCGCCGAAGAGTCAGGGTCGTCTGGTGAGGGGCGCCGCTGGGGCGGGATCGGTCGCGTGGTGGTGCCGGATGCGGCGGGCGGTGGGTGACGCGTGTCGGAGGCGGCGGGCAGTTCGGGTGAGGGGTGCCGGAGGCGGCGGGCGGTGGGGTGAGGAGTGCCGGATGCGGCGGGGTTCGGCCGGGGCGTCATCGTGCGGCCGGGACGGTTTGGGTCGGGGCCCCACTGCGGCGGGATGGGCTGGGTGGCGTGGCGAGGTCAACTTCGTCCAAGCCCTCGTCCTGGCCGTGGCCGTAGCGTGTTGGCGCGGGCGCGAGGAGGTACGGCCTTGGGTGACGCGGACGAGAACCGGCACGAGAACGAGAACGAGGACGACGGCGGCGGCGAGAGCGACGGTGGGCATGACGGTGGCGACCTGTATGACGGTGAGGCGTTCGACCTGTCGTCGACGCACATCCACCTGGGGTTGGGGTCGCGGGCGATCCCGCTGCCCGACTTCCAGTGGACGCCCGAGTACCTCGGGGCGATGACCGAGCGGTTCGCCGGCGACGGTCCCGAGGGGCGGCTGGTGATGATGGGCCGCAGCGAGGCCCGCGGGGACTCGTGGGAGCGGCACCCGGCGGGGCAGGAGGTCGTCGTGCTGCTGTCCGGGTCGATCGACCTGGTGCAGCGGGAGCCCGACGGCCGCGAGCGGCGGATCCCGATGGCGCCCGGGCAGGCCGTCATCAACCCGGTCGGGGTGTGGCACACCGCCGACGTCCACGCGCCGGCGGACGCCCTGTTCATCACCCCCGGGCTCGGGACCGAGCACGAGCCCCGCCGCCCGCCGAGCCGGTGACCGGGACCGCCCGCTTCGACGAGGACGTGCGGCTCGCCGTCTACCGGAGCTTCGCCGCCACCGGCCGGGTCCCGGACGCCGGCGGGTTGGCGGCCGCTGTCGGGGCCACGACCGCGGAGGTCGTGGCCAGCCTCCGGCGGTTGCACGCTCAGCGTCACGTCGTGCTCGACGGCGACGGGGGCATCGTGATGGCGCACCCCTTCACGTCGGTGCCGCTCGGGTTCGCCGTCATGGGGGCCCGCACCCTGTGGTGGGGCGGCTGCGCCTGGGACTCGTTCGCCGTTCCCCACCTGCTGCGCGACGAGCCCGAGGTGCTGGTGTCGACCCGGTGTCCCGGGTGCGGGAACGCGCTGGCCTGGGTCGTCGGCGCCGACGTGCCGCCGGCCGGGGGCGAGGTGGCCCACTTCCTCGTGCCGGCTGCCCACATGTGGGACGACGTGGTCCACACGTGTCGCCACCAGCGGCTGTTCTGCTCGGAGGCCTGCGTCGATACCTGGCTGGCCGCGACGGGGCACGCCAGGGGGTACGTCATGGACCTCGGGACCCTGTGGCGGCTGGCCAGCCACTGGTACGACGGGCGGTTGGACCGGGGCTACACCCGGCGGGAGCCGGTGGCGGCCGCCGCCTACTTCCGCGATGTCGGCCTCGCCGGGCCCTTCTGGGGCGTCGACGGGCCCGGCTAGCCGCCCGCGGGCTCGGCCATCGGAGCGGCGCCCAGCTCGGCCATCGCCGCCCGGCCCCGCTCGGCATGGTCGCCGCCGGCCAGGATGAGCGTGCGGGCCCACTGGTAGCGGCAGCCCGTGTCGGCCAGCGTGGCCGCCAGGCCGACCAGGCGCTGGCGGTCGCCGGCGGCCAGTGCCGCGGCGCGCTCGACCATCGCCGCGACCGTGGGGTTGGGGGCGGCAATGGGCCGGGCGTCCTCGATGCGGGAGGCGGCGCTCTCGTCGCCGAGTAGCACCGCCGACTCGGCGAACAGCGCCGCGTACCACGGCCGCCACTCGCCGCTGTGCCAGTTGCGGAACAGGGCCGGGTGGTCGGCCAAGCGGAGGAAGGCGGCCTTGGCCTCGCCCCGGTGCAGCGACACGATGGCGTCGAACGTCGGCGCGAACCCGGTCGAGCAGCCGTGGACCGCCTCGGGGTCGAGCCCGAGCGCGGTGGTGATGTCGAGCCACTCGGCCCGGGCCCTGTCGTCGCCGCGCAGCCCGTGGACCATGGCCGCCGCATACGCCCCGCCGGCCAGGTTGGAGGCGATGGGTCGCCCGGCCCGCTCCCAGCCCCGGCGGAACCGTTCGGCGTCGGTGAGCACGCGGGCGATGTCGCCGGCCAGGGCGTCGACCCGCATGCGGCGGGATGTGGCCAGGTGGCCCTCCTCACTGTGGAAGGGCAGGCCGGCCAGCGTGTCGGCGAACCGGCGGGCGGCGGCGAAGTCGCCGGCGGTGAGCGACACCTCGCAGGCCATGGCGTAGCCGTCGGAGATCTCCAGGCCGTTGTGGGCCGCCGGCCGGACCGTGGACAGCAGGTCGATGCGCTGGCTCACGTCGTCGACGGCGGCGGGGACGTCGCCCAGCGCCAGGTGGATGGACGTCATGGCGTCGAGGGCCGCGCTCTTCAGCAGCGGGTCGCGCATGTCGGCGGCGGACTCGACGGCCCGGCGGGCGCTGGCCATGGCGTCGGGGTCGGTCTCGTCGAGCTCGAACGCCCAGGCCGTGAGCAGCGCCACCTCGGCCCGGGGCGACGATGTGGCCAGCGGGCGGGCCTCGGCCATCAGGTCCTCGAGCAGGCCCTCGGCCGGCTTCTGGGCCATGAGGCCCGGGCCCCGGTTGATCAGCTCGGCCGAGCGCGCCAAGGCGTAGGCGGCGCTGTCGTAGTCGCCGCCGGCCAGGGCGGCGTCGCTCGCCTCGCGCCACAGCCGCATCATCTCGTTGCCCTCGTGGCGGCTGGCCGCCGCCCCCGCCGCCTCCAACAGGGCAGCCACCCGGCCCGGCCCGGGGCCGCTGAGGTCGGCCGCCTGCTCGTAGCGGTGCTGGCACTCGGCCAGCAGCCCCCGGGTGAAGCAGATGGCGGCCAGCAGCGTGGCCAGCTCGATCGCCTCGGCGCGGGTGTCGCTGCGGGCCGCCCCCCAGCGCAGCGCGGCCCGGGCGTCGTCGGCCACCCCGTCGACGTCGGCCTGCCACGCCGGGTGCTCGTCGGCCCGGGCCAGGGCGATGCCGAGCGGCAGGTCGACCCGGGCGTCGAGCGCCCGCAGTGCGTCGAGGCTCCAGGCCATGTGCCGGCGCCGGGTCTCGTCGAACTCGCCGTGCTTGAGCTTCTCGTCGGCGCCGTACTGGCGGATGGTCTCCAGCATCCGGTAGCGGGTCTCGACCCCGGGCGAGGTGACGAGCAGGCTGTGCTCGGTCAGGCGGGCCAGGCCGTCGGCGACCGCCCCCGGGTCCTCGCCGGCCACCGCGGCGGCCGCCGGGGCGGTGAAGGGGGCGGCGAACACGGCCACCCGCCGCAGCAGCGCCTTGTCCTCCCGGGCCAGCAGGTCGTAGCTCCAGTCGATGGTGGAGCGCAGCGACTGGTGGCGCTCGTCGACCCGGGACCCACCCGACAGCAGCCGCAGTCGCTCGGACAGGCCCTGCTCGATGCCGTCGAGGCCCAGCGACGGGACCCGGGCGGCCGCCAGCTCGATGGCCAGGGCCACGCCGTCGAGGCGACGGCAGATCTCGCCGATGCGGGCCTCGGCGTCGGGCCCGAGGTCGCCGGCGCCGGCCTGGCGGGCCCGCTCGAGGAACAGCGCCACCGCGTCGCCGGCGCCGTCGCCGGGCAGCGACAGCCCGGCCACCGGGAACACCCGCTCGAACGGCAGCATCAGCCGGGCCTGGCTGGTGGCCAGCACGTCGACGCCCGGGCACCGGCCGAGCAGCCGCTCGACGAACACGGCCACCCCGCCCAGCAGGTGCTCGCAGTTGTCGAGGACGAGCAGGGCGTCCGCGTCGGCCAGGTGGCCGAGCAGGGCCTCCTCGACGCTGCGGCCGCGCGGGTCGTCGAGGCCCAGGGTGGTGCTGACCGCACTGGCGACCAGGCCCGGGTCGGTCACCGGGACCAGGTCGACGAACCACACGCCGTCGCGCCGGCTGGCGGCCAGCTCGGCCGCCACCGCGGTGGCCAGGCGGGTCTTGCCGACGCCGCCGGGGCCGATGGCGGTGACCAGGCGCTCGTCCCCGATGGCGGCCGCCAGGTCGGCCACCTCGACGGCCCGGCCGACGAACGAGGTCAGCGGGACGGGCAGGCCCCGCCCGCCGAGGGGCCGGCGCCCGGTCGCGGCGACGCGGACGCCGAGGACGGCCGGCCCGCGGCTGTCGTCGGCTGCGGCCTCGGCCTCGACGGCGACGCGGGCCAGCTCCCGGCGGTCGGCCGCCCCCAACTTGCGCAGCAGCGACGAGACGTGGCTCTCGACCGTGCGCACCGAGACGAACAGCCGGGCGGCGATCTCCGCGTTGGTGGCCCGCTGGGCGACCAGCTCGAGGACCTCGGCCTCGCGCTCGGAGACGCCGGCGTCGCTGAGCGCCTCGGGGGAGTTCACACCCTTGAGTCTGCCGGGTACTGATCGCCGACCGGGCGCATTTGCCGGCCGCTCCGTGGTGGGTCAGTGGTCGATCCGTGGTGGTTCCGTGGTGGTTCGGTGCGGTGCACGGATGGCGAAAACCCTGGTCAGGCGCATCATGGCTCCAACATCGAGATCGAAACAACGAGGTCAGGAGACCGCGATGATGAATCACGACGAGACCATCGCCATCGCCGAGCAGCACCGCCATGACCTGCTCTCCGACGCCACGGGCGGCCGGGTCGGCCGCCGCGACGGCCGGACCGCCGGTCCCAGCCTGCGGGTGTGGCGGCGCCGTAACGCCCGCCGGGCGTGATCGGGGTCACACGGCGGGCAGCGGCGGAGGCGGCCGGAGCGCCCGGCGCCGTCGCCGGCGGTGACGTCACCCACGGGGTCATTGGTCGTGTCCCCCGTGGTGTCGGTCACCGCCGCCGAGGGTGCCGGACCCCCGGCCGCCTCGCGCGCGCCTACGCCCGGGTCGCCCGCCTTGTCTCGGCGTGACAGTAGTCACAGCGCCGGCGGCTGTCATCACGTCCGGATCCGTCGCACATGGGGGTGTGGGGACCGGTAGACCGGACCGCATGGAGTCGTACTCGGCCGTCGTGACCACCGGGATCTACTGCCGCCCCGGGTGCGGGGCGCGGCCGCTGCCGGGGAACGTGCGGCGGTTCGCGCACCCGGCGGCGGCGGAGGCGGCGGGGTTCCGGGCCTGCCTGCAGTGCCGGCCCTACCGGGTGGCGCTGCCCGCCGGCGCGTTCGCCGGGCCGGAGCTGGTGTGCCGGGCCGTGCAGCTGATCCTGGGCGGGGCGCTCGACGGGGGCACCGAGGCCGAGCTGGCCGCCCGGCTGGGCCTGTCGGGGCGCCACCTGCGGCGGCTGTTCGCCGAGCACGTCGGGGCCACGCCCGACCAGCTGGCCCGGTCCCGACGCGCCCACTTCGCCCGCCGGCTGCTCGACGACACCGACCTCAGCGTGACGGCAGTCGGCTACGCCTCGGGCTTCGGCAGCCCCCGCCAGCTCAACCGGGCCTGCCGGGAGGTGTTCCGGGCCACGCCCCGCGACCTGCGGGCCCGGCGCCGGCGGGCCGACCGGCTGGCGGCCGACGGCGGGCTGGCCCTGCGGCTGCCCCACCGCGGGGCGCTCGACTGGCCGGGGCTGCTCGCCTACTTCGGCCACCGGGCCATCCCCGGCGTCGAGCAGGTCGAGCAGGTCGAGCACGGCGGGGGCGGCCGGAACGGCGACGGCGCCGGTGGCGGGGCCT
Source organism: Acidimicrobiales bacterium (assembly GCA_036506715.1). Classification (GTDB taxonomy): domain Bacteria; phylum Actinomycetota; class Acidimicrobiia; order Acidimicrobiales; family VFJN01; genus ZC4RG19. The sequence goes on along the minus strand of DASXRH010000374.1, from coordinate 807 downwards.
ACCGGCGGACCGTCGTGGTCGACGGCGACCCCGGTGTCCTCGAGGTCGTGCCGGGCGGGCCCGACCACCTGGTGCTGCGGGCCCACCTGGCCCACTGGGAGGGCCTGATCCACGTGGTCGAGCGGGTGCGGCGCATGCTCGGGCTCGACGCCGACCTGGCGGGCGCCCACACCGACCTGGCCGGCGACCCCGTCATCGGCCCGCTGGTGGCCGCCCGCCCCGGCACCCGGGTCCCGGGGGCCTGGGACCCGCTGGAGATCGGGGTGCGGGCCATCGTCGGCCAGCAGGTGTCGGTGGCCGCCGCCTCCACCGTGACCGGCCGCATCGTCGCCCGTCTCGGGACCCCCGTGCCCGGCGTGGCCGGCCTGGGCCTGACCCACACGTTCCCCACCGCCCGCGCGCTGGCCGGCGGCGACCTCGACGGGCTCGGCCTCACCCGGGCCCGGGCGGCCGCCATCCGGGCCTGGGCCCGGGCCGTCGACGCCGGCGCCGTCGCCCTCGACCGCAGCGTGCCCCTCGACCGCCTGGTCGCCGCGGTGGTGGCCGTGCCCGGGCTCGGGCCGTGGACGGCCAACTACCTGGCCCTGCGCCTCGGCGAACCCGACGCCTTCCCGGCCACCGACCTGGGGCTGGTCCGGGCCTTCGCCCGGCTCGGCGTGGGCGGCGGTCCCGAGGCGCTGGCGGACGCCGCCGAGGCTTGGCGCCCGCACCGGGCGCTGGCCGCGGTCCACCTGTGGCAGTCGGACGGCGCCGCCGCCGGTGCGGCCGCCGGCGACGGCGCCGAGGCTCAGCCGCTGCCCGCCGCGT
>DASXRH010000373.1:0-2498 GCA_036506715.1 Acidimicrobiales bacterium | reverse complement strand
TCGAGGTCGTCCCGGGTGAGCCCGAGGTGACGCCGGCCGGCCGCACCGTCGCGGTCACCGTCCGCAACGGCGCCGGCGCCACCTGCGCGGTGGGCGCCGCCGGGCTGCCCGACCGACCGCCCCCGCCGCCCGAGGTCGTGTGGCCGGCCGTGGCCCCGGCGTCCGCCCCGCCCCCGGCGTCGCCCGGGGCGCTGGCGCCCGGCACCCTGCTGGCCCTGGCCCCCCACCGGTTCCGGGCCGACCGGGCCGGCGAGTACCTGGCCGACGTGCGCGAGACCCTGCCGCTGTACACGTCGGCCGGCGTGGCCCACCCGGGGTGGCTGCTGCGGGACGCCAACTACGTGCTGTCGACCAACGTCGTGCTCGGCCCCTGGATCCACGTCGAGTCGGTGACCCAGCACCACGCGGCCGTGCCGGACGGCGCCACCGTCGAGGCCCGGGCCACGGTCACCCGCGAGTGGGAGCGCAAGGGCCACCGCTTCGTCGAGCTCGACGTCGGGCTGCTGGTCGACGGCGACCGGCTGGCGGCCCGGGTGGTCCACACCGCCATCTACCGCCCCCGCCCGGGGCGGGGCTGACCCGGCCGATCGGAACGTCGTTCCGCCGTAGGCTGCCCGGGTGCCGAGGGCGAAGCAGCGCACTCCCGAGCTGCGGGAGAAGGTGGTCGAGGTGGCGGTGGCCACGCTGGCCGAGCACGGTGTGGCCGGCTTCACCACCCGGCGCATCGCCGAGGGCGCCTCGACCTCGATCCCCGCCGTCTACGAGCTGTTCGGCGACAAGGGCGGGCTGGTGCGCGAGGTGTTCTTCGCCGGCTTCCGCCGGCTGGCGGCGGCGTTCGACGGGTTCACCCCCACCGCCGACCCCCGGGCCGACCTCGAGCACGTGGTCACGGTCTTCCGCGGCTTCGTGCGCGACAACGCCGTGCTGTTCGAGGTGATGTTCTCCCGCCCGTTCGCCGACTTCGACCCCGGCCCCGACGAGTTGGCGGCCGGAGCCCGGGTCCGCGAGTTCGTCGTCGCCCGGGTGCGCCGGTGCATCGACGCCGGGCTGCTGGCGGGCGACCCCACCGACATCGCCCACGTCGTGGTGGCGATGGCCCAGGGGCTGGCGGCCCAGGAGGCGGCCGGCTGGCTGGGCCGCACGCCCGCCGCGGTCGACCGCCGCTGGGCCGTGGCGTTCGGTGCCCTGCTCGACGGCCTCCGGCCGCCACCGGCCGCCTAGTACCCCGGTTCCGCTGCATGGATCGACCGTGCTCAGCCCTGGCTGCTGATCGTGGCCTCGGTCGGCGCCGCGATGCGCCGATAGTCGTCGGTGCGCAGGGCGAGCGACCGGTCGAGGCGGGCGGCGTTGAAGAAGATCTCGTCGTGGGCGTACAGGCCGGGGTCGACCACCAGCTCGAGCCGCTCGTCGAACGTGAACGGCAGCACCGTCCCCACCTGGCACCCCGACAGCTCGGTGGCGATGGCCGGGTCGGCGACACCGGCGTAGGTGCCCGACCGCAGCGCCTTGAGCCGGCCCAGGTCGACCCGGCGATCCCCCGGCACCACCGCCAGCACGTGGACCTTGTGCTTCTTCGAGAGCTTGACCATCACCACCAGGCACTTGGCCGCCGCGGCCAGGTCGTTGCCCCGCAGGGGGCTGACGACGTCGGTGCGGCCCTCGGGCTCGTGGTCGATCAGCCGGTACGACGCGCCGTGGCCGTCGAGCAGGTCGATGAGCCGGTCGTAGGTGGACTCGGTGGTGGCGGTCATCGCCCCCCAGTCTGGCCGGACACCAGCAGCGCCAGGCCCGGGAATTCCAGCCCGGACGGGGTGGTGAACGGCCCGACCGCGGCCCGCAGCCGCTCGGTCAGGTCGGCCCGGGTGTCGGCGGGGAGCCCGGCGAGGATCGCGGCCAGGGGCCCGGCGACGGCCGCCATGCGGGACCACCAGGCGGCGAACGACCGCGCCCGCAGCGGCACGGCGACGTCCTCGACGGCCACGCCGCCGAAGCCGGCGGCGTTGAACAGCGCGGCCAGCCGGCTCCGGTCGGCCAGGGCGAACGGCCCGGGGATGCCCGGTGGCGGGACCGGCGCACCCAGCACCGCGCTTGTCGCCTCCAGGACGAGGCCGAGCCACGGGTTGGCGGCCGGTGGGCCCCACACCGAGAGGGCCGCCCGGCCGCCGGGGCGGAGGACCCGGTGGATCTCGCCCACCGCCCGGGCCGGGTCGACGGCGAACATCAGGCCCTCCCGGCACAGGACCACGTCGTAGGCCCCGCCGGGCTGGTCGATCCGCTCGAGGTCGAGGGTGGCCGTGCGCACGTTGGCCACGCCACGGCGGGCGGCCCGGGCGCCGGCGATGGCCGCCATCTCGGGAACCACGTCGGACAGCACGACCTCGCCGCCGGGGCCTATGCATTCGGCGGCCGCCAACCCGGCGCCCCCCGGGCCGCAGGCCAGCTCGAGCACCCGCTCGCCCGGCCGGGGCGCGGCTGTGGCCAGCATCCCCGCGGTAAGC
>DASXRH010000372.1:0-3467 GCA_036506715.1 Acidimicrobiales bacterium | reverse complement strand
GAGCCCTACGCCCGGGCCCTGACCCGCTTCGCCCACGCCGCCGTCGCCGCCCGGCGCCGGGGCCAGGTCGAGGTGTTCGCCCTCGGCACCCGGGTCACCCGCATCACCCGCGAGCTGGCCACCCACGACCCCGACCGGGCGCTGCGCCAGGCCGGCGACGCCGTGGCCGACTGGGCCGGCGGCACCCGGCTGGGCGAGGGCCTGCGCCGGTTCAACGACCGCTGGGGCGTGCGGGGGCTGGGCCGGGGGGCGGTGGTGGTGATCCTGTCCGACGGCTGGGACCGGGGCGACCCGGCGGTGCTGGGCGCCGAGCTGGCCCGGCTGCGGCGGGTGGCCCACCGGCTGGTGTGGGTCAACCCGCTCAAGGCGTCGCCGGGGTACGCCCCGCTGGCCCGGGGCATGGCGGCGGCGCTGCCGCACGTCGACGAGTTCGTGGAGGGCCACTCGGTGGCCTCGCTGGAGGCGCTGGCCGAGGTGGTCGGACGATGAGGAGGTGGCGATGAGGGATCTGCTCGACGATCTCGACCGCTGGCGGTCCGAGGGCGTGCCGGTGGCCATCGCCCGGGTGGTCGACCTCGACGGCTCGGGGCCCCGGGCGCCGGGGGCCGCCATGGCGGTCAACGAGCGGGGCGAGGTGGTGGGCTCGGTGTCGGGCGGGTGCGTCGAGGGCGCGGTGGTGACCGAGGCCCTGGAGGTGCTGCGCACCGGCGAGCGCAAGGTCGTCACGTTCGGCTACAGCGACGACGAGGCGTTCGCGGTCGGGCTGACCTGCGGCGGCACCATCCACCTGTACGTGGAGCCGCTGGACTGGTGAGCGACCGGCTGTACGACGAGCTGGCGGCGGCCATCCGGGCCGAGGAGCCGGTGGCGCTGGCCACGGTCATCGCCGGGCCCGGCGCCGGGTCCAAGCTGCTGGTCCGGCCGGAGGGGGCGGCCGAGGGCGGCCTCGGCGATCCGGACCTCGACCGGGTCGTGGCCCGCGACGCCCGCGGCGAGCTGGCCGCCGGCACCACCGCCGTGCGCCGCTACGGCGAGCACGGCGAGGCCCGCGAGGCGGTGGTGGCCGTGTTCGTCGAGAGCTTCGCCCCGCCGCCCCGCATGCTGGTGTTCGGGGCCGTCGACTTCACCGCCGCCCTGGTCAAGGTGGCCAAGGTGCTGGGCTACCGGGTCACCGTGTGCGACGCCCGCGAGGTGTTCGCCACCCGGGCCCGGTTCCCGCAGGCCGACGAGGTGGTGGTCGACTGGCCCGATCGGCTGCTGGCCCGGGAGGGCCCGACGCTCACCGAGCGCGACGCCGTGTGCGTGCTCACCCACGACGCCAAGTTCGACGTGCCCGCCCTGGTGGCGGCGCTGGCCACCGACGTGGGGTTCGTGGGGGCCATGGGCAGCCGTCGCACGCACGCCGACCGGGTGGCCCGCCTGGTGGAGGCGGGGGTGGACGAGGCCGGCCTGGCCCGCATCCGGGCGCCCATCGGCCTCGACCTCGGCGCCCGCACCCCCGAGGAGACGGCCGTGTCGATCTGCGCCGAGATCATCGCCCAGCGCACCGGCCGGGCCGATGCCCGCCCCCTACGCGACACGGCCGGGCCGATCCACGCCTAGCGTCGACCGGCGCGACACGGCCGGGCCGATCCACGCCTAGCGTCGACCGGGTGACCACCGCCGCGATCGTCCTGGCCGCCGGGGGAGGGTCCCGCTACCGGGCCTCGGGAGGAGACAGCCACAAGCTGCTGGCCCCCTACCTGGGGCGCACCGTGGTCGAGTGGTCGATCGAGTCGGCGGCGGCGGCGAACCTCGACGCCACCTACGTGGTGCGGGGGGCGACCGACCTGCCGGTCCCGGCGCTGGCGGCCGGCTCGGTGCGGTTCGTGCGCAACGAACGCTGGCAGGAGGGCATCGCCACCTCGCTGCAGGCGGGCATCGCCCGGGCCCGGCGCGACGGCCACGCCGCGGTCGTCGTCGGCCTGGGCGACCAGCCGCTGGTCCTGGCCGAGGCCTGGCGCCGGGTGGCGGCCGCCTCGTCGGCGCCGGTGGCGGTGGCGACGTACGAGGGCCAGCGGGGCAACCCGGTGCGGCTGTCGTCGCTGGTGTGGCCGCTGCTGCCCGGCGCTGGCGACGAGGGCGCCCGGGTGGTGATGCGGCGTCGGCCCGACCTGGTGGTGGAAGTACCGTGTCCGGGACGGTCAGCTGACATCGACACCGTCGGCGACCTCCACGAGTGGAGCTGACGGCGGCAGATCGAGAGGGAGAGCCCATGGAACTGACCAACGAGTTCAGGGTGGGGGTGCCGGTCGAGCAGGCGTGGAGCGTGCTCACCGACGTCGAGCTGATCGCCCCGTGCCTGCCGGGGGCCCAGCTCCAGGAGATCGAGGGCGACGAGTACCGCGGCATCGTCAAGGTCAAGGTCGGCCCCATCACCGCCCAGTACAAGGGGGCGGCCCGGTTCCTGGAGAAGGACGACGCCGGCCACCGGGCCGTCCTGCGGGCCGAGGGCCGCGACATCCGGGGCCAGGGCAACGCCAACGCCACCATCACGGCGACGCTCGCGCCCGACGGCGACGGCACCAACGTCACCGTCGTCACCGACCTCACGATCACCGGCCGGGTCGCCCAGTTCGGCCGCGGGGTGCTGGCCGACGTCTCGGGCAAGCTGCTGGGCCAGTTCGTCGACTGCCTGGAGGGCAAGCTCCTGTCCGGCAGCGCGCCGTCGGCGGAGCCGGCCTCGGCCTCGGCACCGGGCTCGTCGTCCGAGCCGGCGCGGCCCGCCACGGGCTCGGGGGGCCCGACCGACATCGCCTCCGAGGGCGCGGCGGCCACCCGCAGCGTCGAGGACGCCGGCGAGCAGGCCGAGGCGGCCACCCGCACGGAGGCGCCGGCCGCCGACGCGGCGGCGGGCGACGGCGCCCGCCTCGACGGCACGTCGGGCCCGTCCATCCGGGTGGTCGACGCCCCCGAGCCCGAGCCGGTCGACCTCCTCGACGCCGCCGGCGCCCCGGTGGCCAAGCGGCTGGCCCCGGCGGTGGTGGCCCTCACGTTCCTGTGGCTCCTCGGCCTGTTCATCCGCCGCCGCCGGCGCCGCCGCCGCTGATTGGGCGGCCCGACCGGCTGCGCTAGAGTTGTCCGTCCTACCCGGACCACCGGGCGTCCACGTCGGAGTGGCGGAATTGGCAGACGCGCTAGGTTGAGGGCCTAGTGCCCGTAAAGGGCGTGGGGGTTCAAGTCCCCCCTCCGACACGAACCCTGAGTACACGGCCACCCGCGCCGACCTGCACTCTTCCGTCCGGGTGGTACGTGAGGTTCACGCCCAGTTCGTCGTAGATCGCGCGTTTGTCCGCGGGGTTCGCGTTGGCTAGGACCGCGACGATGTCATTGAGCTGGCGGACGAGGGCCTTGATCTCGCCCCTTGTGAGTGTGCGGGCGACCGGTTTGCCGCGGAGCTCACGCTCGAGCCGCTTGCGCTCCCGCTC
>DASXRH010000371.1:0-1711 GCA_036506715.1 Acidimicrobiales bacterium | reverse complement strand
CCCCAGGACCAGATCGACCTGCGCATCGCCCACTGCGGGCCGACCTACTACGACATCTACGAGAAGCCCGCGTCGCAGTGCGACCCGCCGACCGCTCGCCCGGGGACGTCGCTCCACGAGCAGGGGCTCGCCATCGACTTCACCTGCAACGGCGGCGGCACGGTGGCGCGGGGCACCGCATGCTGGGACTGGCTGGTCGCCAACGCCAACGACTACGGCCTGTACAACCTGCCCACAGAGTCCTGGCACTGGAGCGTGAACGGCAACTAGCCCGGGCTAATCTCGCGCCCGGCGGAAACACACCCGGGGGGTTCGACGATGGTGGGTCGACGAGGGGCGCGCCTCGCTCTGGTGCTGGCGGCGGTGCTGGTGGCGCAGGGCTGCTGGTTCCAGGCGGGCTACGACGCCAAGCGGGCGGGGTCGAACGGCGGGGAGACGGCCGTGACGGCAGCCACCGTGGCCGGTCTGGCGCCGGCGTGGACGGTGACCGGCGGTGTGGGCGGAGGGCTGCGCGAGCCGCTCGTGTTCGGTGGGACGGTGTACGTCCGGGGCAACGGCAGCGTGGTCGCCGTCGACACCGCCACGGGTGCCAGCCGGTGGGCCGCCTCGATCGGCGGCAGCGCCGCGCCGGTGCTGGCCGACAACCGGCTGTGGGTGCCGGAGACCTCGAACGGCTGCAGCCTGGTGCCCGTCGATCGGGGCACCGGCGCGCTCGGCGCCCGGGTGACCTTCGGCGGGCCCCCGCTCAGCGGCAGCCTCGGCTTCTCGTTGTGCATCGCCGGCGACGCGGTGTCCGCCGGCGGCCGGGTGGCGACCACCTGGTCGTACGCCGGGGTCACGATGGCCCCCCACTCGGGGTGCCCCAACTTCCAGGTCGCCGCCAACGGGAGCGGCCTGGCCGCGGTGAACACCGCCTCGCCGGCGACCACAGAGTGGACGACCGGCGGCCTGGCCACGAGCTGCACGGTGACGCCACCCACCCCGCCCCCGGCCTTCGCGCAGCTCAGCTCCGACGAGACCACGCTGTTCAGCCCGGGGACCACCGGGTTCGGGCGGTGCACGCTGGCCGGCTGCGGATCGGGCGGCTCCGTGCCGGCCGGGACCACGGTCGTGCCGGTCGCCACGGTGCTGGCCACCGGCGACCTGGCGGTGGCGGCCACCGACGGCCGCGTCCTCCGGCTCGACCCCGTCACCGGGGCGCCCCGCTGGACCGGCACGGTCGGCGCGCCGCTGGCCGTCCCGCTGGCGGCCACCAGCAGCACGATCTTCGCCGCCGGCACCGACGGCACCGTGGCCGCCTTCCCGCTGGCCGGCTGCGGCGCCGCCACCTGCGCCCCGGCCTGGACCGCCACCCTGCCGGCGGCGGCCGCCGACCGGCCCTCGGTCGGCGCCGACGTGCTCTACGTGGGCGGCGGCGACGGCACCGTCACCGCCCTGCCCGCCACGGGCTGCGGGGCCGCCACGTGCACCGCCCTGTGGACCGGCAGCGTGGGTGCCGCGGTCTCGGCCCCGCCGGTGATCGACGGCGGCGCCCTCTACGTGGGCACCACGTCGGGCACGCTGACGGCGTTCCGGTTGCCGGCCTAGAGGGTCCGGGCGGGCCCACCAGATCGGGGGTCAGGGCCGCGATGTCCTGCGCCCCCACCAGCGCCATCGTCCGGCGCACGTCGGCGGCCAGCAGGCCAGGCACGGGTCGGCCGGGTCAGGGGAG
>DASXRH010000370.1:0-2778 GCA_036506715.1 Acidimicrobiales bacterium | reverse complement strand
CCGCCTTCCCGCCCGACGTGTGGCGGGCGGCGCTGGACGAGGCCCGGCGGGGCGGCACGGTCAGCCTCGACCGGCTGGCCGAGGCCCGCGCCGGCGAGGGCGGCGGGTCCGGCGCCGGGGTCGGCGACCTGGTGCCCACCGTCGACCGCGACCTCGAGCTGGTGGGCGAGCGCCGGCTGGTCGACCTGGTCGACGACCTGCTGGTGGGAACCGGGCTGCGCTACCGCGACCTGCGCGACCACCTGTACCCCCGCATGGCGCGGCGCGACTACCGGGACGAGACGCTGGTCCCCGGGTTGCCGGCCGGCCCGGCGGCCGGCGCCGCCGAGGCCCGCCGGCTGGCGACCGCGGCCGAGAACCGGCTCCTGGCCCTCGTGGCCCGGGCGGGCGAGTCGCTGACCCGCGACCGGGCCGAGTTGCGCCGCCGGGTCCGGGAGGTCCTGTTCGACGACGCCGGCCGCTTCCGCCCGACCGAGGAGCGCCGCCGCCGCTGGTCCGAGCACCGCTCCGGGGGGTGACCAACCGAGCTGGCGCGCGTTCGCTGCGATCTCCGCAGCGTTCGCGCGCCAGTTCGTCGGTGGGGGCTCAGCGGCCCGTGGTCGACCAGTGCCACGCCTCGCTGGGCAGGTTCCGGAACCCGTAGTCGGCCGCGTGGCGGGACAGCCACACGTAGCAGGGGTCGGTGTGGGTGTGCTGGCCGATCGACCGGCCGTTGCAGGTGAAGTCGATGGCCAGGCCCCGCTCGTGCTGCGACGTGCCGGGGATGGCCGTCGGCGGCGAGCACTGCGACGAGGGCATCTGGTAGATGGCGTACTCGGTGGTCCCGCAGTGCTCGCGCCGCAGCGCCACCTGGCGGTCCTGTGACCGCCAGCCGCCGGCGCCGTCGGCCAGCTCCAGGCCGTCGGCCCGGGCGGCGTCGAGCATCGCCCGCAGCGGTTCGGCGATGGCCGCGTTGACCTGGATGCCGTCGACGTCGACGATCGACAGCGGCCCGTCGGCCAGGATCACCGACCGCCCGGCCGCCCCTGCCCCGCCGTAGCCCATGGCCGCCAGCCCGGCCCGGTACTCCGCCGCCCGGGCCAGCACCCCGGCGGCGTAGGAGGACGCCCCGTTGTAGGCGAGCGCGGCCCGCCGCTGGTCCGCCTCGGTGGCCAGGCCGCCGCCGTCCCGGCACGCCTTGACCGCGGTGGCCAGGGCGCCGTCGTAGTAGTTGAACGGGTCGGCCACCCCGTCGCCGCTGCCGTCGGCCACCGCCCGCACCGACTCCCATGTGCCCGGCAGGAACTGGGTCGGCCCCACGGCCCGCAGGAACGGCTCGTCCTGGCCGTAGAAGGCGCGGTCCGCGGCCGACAGCGTGTTGGGGTGGGGGGTGACATTGCCGCCGGCACCGCCGCCGTCGAGCAGCGCCCCGAAGATGCGGGGGCGGGACTCGCCGGTGAGCGGGTCCCAGGTCACGGGGGTGCGCGGGGGCGGGTGGTCGGGTTCGCCGGTCACGGGGTCGACGGCCACGGTGCCGTGGCCCGACTCCATGGCCCCGAACCCGGCCAGGTAGGCGACGTCGATGGCGCACCCCGGCTCGATCCCCCGGATCAGCTCGATCGCCTTGGCGTAGGCCCGGGCGGCGTGCTCGGGGATGCCCAGCGCCGCCAGCGGCTCCCACCCCGCCGACTCGACGGCCACCGCGCTGGCGTAGCCGGCGTAGACCTCGGCCTTGGCGATGACCCGGTCGGCGAAGTCGCCGGGGTTGGCCGGCGCCGCCTCGCCGGTGACCGGGGGTCGGGTGATCGCGGGGGCGACGATCCGGGGGTTGTGGAGGCGGGGGACCAGGCCGGTGCGGCCGGGCACCGGGACCTCGCCCCGGCCCGCCACCCAGGAGGCGTAGGCGCTGGCCCCGGCCAGGCCGGCGTCGGGGTCGGTCCCTTCGGCCGCCGACTGGCGGGCGGCCAGCTGGGTGGCCAGCCACCCGAACCCGGCGGCGCGGTCGGTCCCCGGGTCGCAGGCCCCGCCCGCCCGCACCAGCGGGTCGAGGGGGGTGGCGACGAAGGCGGCGTCCCAGGCGGTGGGGTCGAAGTCGACGGCGGCCGGGGCGAACCCCACCATGCCGGCCAGGCCCCCGAAGGCCGGCCGGGCGGCCGCCTCGGCGTCGAGCACCGCGGCCAGGCCGGCGGTGCAGGCGGCCGACGGCGTGAACCCGGTCGCGGCCGGGCCGTCGGTCGCGAACCGGTTGCTGGTGCCGTCACCGAACGCCGGGGGCATGGTGGCCCAGCCGGCGGCGGCCCGCTCCCACTCGGTGGCGCCCGGCCGCTGGTCGAGGGGCTTGGCCTCCTGGTCGAGCACGAGGCGGGCGGCGGCCCGCACGTTCTCCACCGGGTTGCACCGGTCGGCCAGGGCCGTGGCGGGCACGGGGAACACCCCCGCGAACGGCGCGGTGGCGTCGCAGGCCGTCGTCCCGTAGCCCGACCACGTGGCGGCGACCACGTGCGCCTCGTCGAGCAGCTGGTTCTGGGCGTCCGCGCCGCTGATCACGCCGCCGGGGGTCCACAACGCGGGCGGGGTGCGCAGCATCTCGCACCGCCACACCAGCTCGACGATGCGGGGCACCGGCGTCGTGGGGTCCGGCTGCAGGCAGGCCGAGTCGCCCGCCACCACCGGGGCCTGGGCCACCACCGCCCGCCACAGCTCCTCCGACTCGGGCAGGAACTCGGGGCCGAAGCGGGCGGTCCGGGCGTCGTCGGCGCCCGCGGTGCGGGCGTCGTCGGCCAGGTGCGCCATGTCGGC
>DASXRH010000369.1:0-3721 GCA_036506715.1 Acidimicrobiales bacterium | reverse complement strand
CTGGCTGGGCATCGAGAACACCGAGGTGGCCGACCCGGACGACCCCGACTCCGACGCCGGCGGCGGTACCCGGGTGGCGTCGGTGGTGGCCGACAGCCCGGCGGATCTGGGCGGGCTCGAGGCCGGCGACGTCATCGTCGCCCTCGACGACCGGCCGGTCGACTACATGTCCGACCTCAGCGTGGCCTTGCGGGCCCACTCGCCCGGCGACCGGGTCGACGTCACGGTCCAGCGCGAGGACGACGCCCGGGTCACGCTGGTGCTCACCCTGGCCGAGCAGCCGCTGACCCCCTGACGGCGGTCAGCGGGCGGCGCGGAGCCAGCGGCGGACGGCGACGACCGCCGCTGCCACCACGCCGGCGAGGCCGACACCGGCGGCCGACAGGGCGATCTCCTGGCGGCGGCGGGGGCTGAGCGTGGCCCAGGCGCCCACCTGGTGGGCGTCGACGCAGGCCTCCTCGTTGGACACGGTGGCCGCCCAGCCCTCGGCCCGCAGCCGGTCGCTGGCCACCACCCACGGGTGCAGCGTGTAGGGGACCAGGGCGGGCGGGGTGGGCCCGAGCCCCCAGCGGAACCCCCACCGCACGAGGCGGTTCGCCACCCGCCGGGGCAGGCGCACCCGGGGCGGTGCGCCGGTCAGCGCGCGGACCTCGTCGGGCGGGATCGAGCCCGGCGGGGCCACGTTGTAGGCGCCGTCGAGGCGGCGCCGGCGGGCCAGGTCGCACGCGGCGGCCAGGTCGTCGAGGGCCACGAACTGGACCGGGGGCTCGAGCGCGTCGTCGGGGACCGCGGGCCCGGGGCGCAGCGCCCTCACCAGCCAGTCGCGGTGGTCGGACCCGGCGGCCCGGGCGGGGCGGAGGACGGCGGCGGTGGCGCCGGGATGGGCCTCGCGCCACTCGGCGGTGAGCCGTTCGATCTCGGCCCGCTCGGCGGCGAACGGGAACCCGGGGTTGGGTCGCAGCGTGGCGTCCTCGGTGAGGGGCACGGGGTTGTCGGGCCAGGCGCCGTAGACGGTGGCGCTCGACAGGACGACCAGGTGGCGCACCCCGGTGTCGCCGGCGGCCTCCAGGACCCGGCGGGCGACGGTGACGTCGTCGGTGGCGGCGGCCGGGGTGGCGGGCACGGACGAGACCAGGTGGATCACGGCCTCGGCGTGCTCGACGTGGGGCTTGACGTCGTGGGCCGCGAGGTCGAGGCGGCGCACGTCGACCTCGGCGGGCAGGCCGACGACGGGGCCGGCGGCCAGGCCCACGACCTCGGTGCCGGGCTCCGCGGCGACGAGGCGGGCGACCCGGCGACCGAGCGGCGATTCGACTCCGGTGACCACAACCGTGCCCATGCCTTTACCTTGCCAGAGGCATCCCCGATAAACACGAACTGGCGCGCGTTTCCTGTGGTTCCCGCACGGATCGCGCGCCAGTTCCGTGAGGGGAGGGGCGCGGTGGGCGGGCCGCCGGCCGGCGGTAGCGTGCGGGGGTGAGCGACGAGCCGGGCTCCCCCAACCCGTTCGAAGGCTTCCCCCTCTTCGGTGACCTCGCCAAGCTGTTCAGCCAGGGCGGGGCGGCCGGCGTCCCCTGGGACGCGGCCCGCAACCTGGCGCTGGCCGTGGCCACCGACAACACCAGCGAGCCCAACGTCGACCCCATCGAGCGCATCAAGCTCGAGCAGCTGGCCCGGGCGGCCGAGTTGCACGTGGCCAACGTGACCGGCCTGCCCACCACGGTCACCGGCAAGGGCCTCACGGTCCTGCCGGTCAACCGGGGGCTGTGGGCCCAGCGGACGCTCGAGGACTACCGGCCCCTGCTCGAGAACCTGGCCGGCTCGCTGGGCGCGGCCGACGCCCTCGACGACGAGGACGACGACGACCTCGGGCTGGGCCAGAGCCCCGAGGACCAGTTCGCCGCCATGCTCGGCCCCATGATCCAGGCCATGCAGCCGATGATGGTGGCCATGACCGCCGGGTCGATGGTCGGCCACCTGGCCCGCCGGTCGCTCGGCCAGTACGACCTGCCCATCCCCCGGCCGCCGTCCGACGACCTGCTCATCCTCGTCCGCAACCTCGACGCGTTCGGCAGCGAGTGGAGCCTGCCGGCCGACGACCTTCGCATGTGGATCTGCCTGCACGAGATCGCCCACCACACGGTGCTGGGCGTCCCCCACGTGCGCGACCGCATGCTCGGCCTGCTCACCGACTACACCAGCAAGTTCCGCAACGACCCCGGGGCCCTCGAGGCCCAGCTGGGCGACCTCGACCTGACCGGCGGGCCCGAGTCGCTGGCCCGCATCCAGGAGGCTCTCGGCGAGCCGGGGGCGCTGCTGGGTGCCATCCAGTCCGACGACCAGCGGGCCATCCTCCCGCGGCTGGAGGCGCTGGTGGCCGTGGTCGTGGGCGTGGTCGACCACGTGATGGACGAGGTCGGGTCCAAGCTCATCGGCAGCTACTCGATGCTGACCGAGGCGCTGCGCCGGCGCAGGGTCGAGACCGCCGAGTCCGACCGGTTCGTCGAGCGCTTGCTCGGCCTCGAGCTCACCCAGGGCGTGTACGACCGGGGCGAGACGTTCGTGTCCGGGGTGATCGAGCGGGCCGGCGCCGAGGGCCTGGCCCGGCTGTGGGACGGCGAGACGATGCTGCCCAGCCCGCCCGAGGTCGACGCCCCGGGCCTGTGGCTGGCCCGCATCGACCTGCCCGACGACCTCTGACCGCCGCTACTGCAGGTTGGTGGGGTCGATCACGACCCGGTGCCCGGCGTCGGGCGGCTCGGGCCCAGGTCCGGGAACGGGTCCGTCCTCGTCGGCCTGGTCGAACGGGCCGGGCAGCGGCGGCAGCTGAGCGCCGCCGCCGGTGGGGTCGTCGGGCCTGTCGGTCGGCTCGGACCGGGGCGCGGGCCCGGTCGTCGCCGCCGGGGGCGGGTCGGCGGCCAGCGCGGACTCGGACAGGTCGGCATAGCCCTGGCGGCGCCGCCGCGCCAGGCGGCTGGTGATGACCTCGGTGGGGCTGTGGCGGGTGGGCAGCCGGCCGCTGGCCAGCGCCCGCTGACCGATGACGTAGGACACGAGGGCGAACGTGGCCGCCGCCGCCAGCACCAGGAAGCCGACCTGGAGCGGGATGGGGATGACGACGGGGATGAACGCCCCGACCACCCACATGAGCTGGAACCGGGTCTCGAAGCGGGCGAACGACCGGCCCCGGTTGGCGTCGGGGGCGTCGCGCTGGACCAGCGAGTCGAAGGCCAGCTTGCCGGTGCTGGCGGCCACCCCGATGCCGGCGGCCAGCAGCGCCGCCGCCGCCAGGCCACCGGCCCAGGCGGCCAGCACCCCGGCGCACGCCGTGCAGCCGAGCACGATCTGGAGGATGCGCTCCTCGGAGATGCCGCTGCTCCGCAGGGCCGGCGCCGCCAGCGCGCCCAGCACCGCGCCGACGCCGCTGGCCGCCAGCACGACGCCGAACTGCCAGGCGGGTGCCCCCGTCGACCGCAGCGAGAACGCCACCAGGAAGGCGAGGAAGCCGACGATGCCCCGCAGCACGCCCATGGCCGACGCCGCCAGCAGGATGCCGCCGCCCCGCAGCTCCTCGCGCTCGGTGGGCGAGGTGTCGTCGGTGGCCACGGTGGTGGCCGGGATGCGCACGGCCAGGACAGCCGCCACCGCGAACACGGCCGCCGCCACCGCCAGCACGGCCTGGCTGCGCCCGATGGCGAAGGCGATGCCGCCCGGGATCACC
>DASXRH010000368.1:0-2529 GCA_036506715.1 Acidimicrobiales bacterium | reverse complement strand
GTGAATTGCCTCGATGCTTCGTTCAGCGTGCCCGCGGCTACACTCCGAACGTGGCTGAGTACGGGACGCTTCGAGTCAAGACCGGCCTCGCCGAGATGCTGAAGGGCGGCGTCATCATGGACGTGGTCACCGCCGACCAGGCCAAGATCGCCGAGGACGCGGGGGCCGTGGCCGTGATGGCGCTCGAGCGGGTGCCGGCCGACATCCGGCGTGACGGGGGCGTGGCCCGCATGAGCGACCCCGAGCTGGTCGAGGGCATCGTGGCGGCGGTCACCATCCCCGTCATGGCCAAGGCCCGCATCGGCCACTTCGTCGAGGCGCAGATCCTCCAGGCCCTCGGCGTCGACTACGTCGACGAGTCCGAGGTGCTCACCCCGGCCGACGAGGCCCACCACATCGACAAGTGGGCGTTCACCGTGCCCTTCGTGTGCGGCGCCACCAACCTTGGCGAGGCGCTCCGGCGCATCAGCGAGGGGGCGGCGATGATCCGCTCGAAGGGCGAGGCCGGCACCGGCAACATCGTCGAGGCCGTGCGCCACCTGCGCTCGATCCTGGGCGACATCCGCAAGATCACCCAGGCCGACTCGGCCGAGGTCTACGACTGGGCCAAGCAGCTGCGGGCCCCGGTCCCGCTGGTGCAGGAGATCGCCGAGACCGGCACCCTTCCGGTCCCGCTGTTCTGCGCCGGGGGTATCGCCACCCCGGCCGACGCCGCCCTGGTCATGCAGCTCGGCGCCCAGGCCACCTTCGTGGGCTCGGGCATCTTCAAGAGCGACGACCCGGCCCGCCGGGCCAAGGCCATCGTCGAGGCCACCGCCCACTACGAGGACCCGGGCATCCTGGCCAAGGTCAGCCGGGGCCTGGGCGAGGCCATGCGGGGCGACGAGATCGCCGGGCTCGAGGTCAAGCTGGCCGAGCGGGGCTGGTAGCCCCGGCGATCAGCGCTCGACCCGCGTGCGCGCCACGAGGTCAGCGCTTGACCCGCGTGCGCGCCACCAGGTCAGCGGTCGACCCGCGTGCGCACCAGGAGGTCAGCGGTCGAGGACGTTCGACTCCCAGAGGCCGACACGGCCGTAGTCGTCGCCGGCCAGCGTCACGTGGCCCCGCTTGTCGACGGCGACGCTGGTGACCGACTGCTCGCCCGGGCCGCCGAGCGCCCGCTCGCCGGTGTCGCGCCGCTCGACCTCGCCCTTGCGGTCGAGCCGCCACAGGGCGATGTCGCCGTCGCCGCCGGCGGTGTCGGTGCCGCCCACCAGCCAGCCGCCGCCGGGCACGGCCGCCACGGCGCTGGCCCACTGGTCGCCGCTGCCGCCGAGCGGGCTGGCCATGAGCTGGGTCCAGTTGGTGCCGTCCTTGGACGTCCACACCCGGGCGTCGGTGTCGCCGCTGCGGTCGTCGGAGCCGACGATCACGAAGCCGTCCTTGCTGGCCGCGCAGGCCGAGGCCGTCTGGTTGCCGGGCCCGCCGAACGAGCCGTCGGTGCTCACCCCCTGGCCCCACGTGCCATCGGGGGCGCGGCGGGCCATGGTGACGTCGAACGAGCCGGTGGTGCCCCACACGCCCACGGCCACCGCCGTGCCGTCGGGGGCGACGCACACGTCGTTGAACCGCTGGACGCCCGGCCCGCCGATGCCCGAGTTCTCGCCGGTCAGCGCGTTGCCGTCGGGCGACACGACCACGATCGGGTCGGCGTCGCGGTTCTGGTAGGCGGCGCCCACGGCGATGAAGCCGGTGCCGAGCGGGGCGGCGGCGCTGAGCGAGCGGGTGCCCGAGCCGCCGGCCGGCTCGACCGACTCCTTGGGCGCCTCCAGCTCCATGCCCGCGATGACGTCGCTGTCGGACGCCTGGGGGTCCTGGAGGAACTCGAGCCACGCCGTGTCGACGCGGGCGTCGGTGGCGCCGATGCGCGACCAGTCCTTGCCGTCCTTCGACACCCAGGCGATGCCGTCGGGCAGGTCGTCGCCGACGATCTTGCGGGTGCTGGCCAGGCCGAAGTCCTCGATGCCGACCGCCGCGAACCCGCCGTCGTAGGGGACCACGTCCATGATCTGGCCCGGGGCGAGCTGGTCGCTCTCGACCGGTGTCCACGCCCCGCCGCCCGAGCGGCGCCACACGGCCCCGGTGTACTTCTCGCGGTTCTCGCCGGAGGGGGCGGTGTAGATGCCGCCGCCGGCCACGGACACGTCGCCCTCCTCGGCCACGGCGGCGGCGAAGGGCTGGTGGCCGCCCTTCGGGAAGGCGTTGCCGGTGGCGCCCTCCCACCGGCTGTCGAGCACCAGCACCGTCGGTTCCTCGCCGATGGCGACCGTGGTGCCGAAGCCGGTGATGGCGTCGACCAGCTGCACGCCGTCCTCGAACAGGCCGCCGTGGACCGGGTTGGGCAGGGTGGCCCAGTTGACCCCGTCGGTCGACCGCCAGAAGTGGGGGCGCCACTCGCTGCCGCCCGAGGCCAGGATGCCCTGGTCGCTGATCGACAGCGACCGGACGGCCAGGTCGGTGGCGGCGCTGCGGGGGTCGTCGTTCAGCGGC
>DASXRH010000367.1:0-1602 GCA_036506715.1 Acidimicrobiales bacterium | reverse complement strand
TTCCACGGCCGGCGGTCGGACGGGCGCTACGCCCTGTTCAAGACAGACGGGCGCAACTGGATGATCCACCGCATGTCGCCGCCGGCCGACCCCGACCGGCGCCAGCTGCCGCTCCGGTTCGACCTGGTGGTGCCGGCGCCCGGCCCGGTCCCCGACGGCGACGGGTGGGCGCTGGAGACCCGCTGGCACGGGCTGCGGGCCGTGCTGACCTCGTCTGGCGGCATCGTCGAGCTCGAGTCGCCGGCCGGCGAGCGGCTGACCGACCGGTTCCCGGAGGTCCGCCCGGTAGGGCGGGTGCTGGGCTACACCGAGGTGGCGCTGGACGGTGTCATCACCGCCCCGACCGGCGACGCCGACCGCACCGGCGCCAGCCCGGCGTCGGCCGAGCGGCTGGCCCGCCGGCTCGCCGCCGGGTCCGACACCACCCGGCGCAAGCTGGCCCACCAGGAGCCGGTGACGTTCGTGGCATTCGACCTGCTGTGGCGGGACGGCTACCCACGCACCGACCGGCCCTGGCACGAGCGCCGGGCCGAGCTCGACGACCTCGACCTGGAGGGCCCGGCCTGGGCCACCCCGTCGGCCTACGTCGGCGACCCGGCCCCCGTCGTCACCGCCGCCGCCGGCGCCGGGCTGTCCGAGCTGGTGGCCAAGCGGGTCGACGCCCCCTACGACCCGGACCTCGACCCCCCGCCATGGCGCCTGGTCGCGGTCCCGCCCGCCACGACCGACCACGACTAGAGGTCGGGGGCCGGGCGCTCCATCCACACGTGGGTGCGGCCGCCCCACTGGCCGACGCCCCAGTCGTCGGCCAGGCGGTCGACCAGCTGGAGGCCCCATCCGCCCAGGTCATCCCTGTCGCCCCGAGCGGCGGGGAACCCGGTGGCGTCGCGGGCGCCCTCGTCGCTGACGTCGAGCCGCAACCGCCCGTCGACCCTGGTCAGGCTGACGTCGATCAGCCCCCGCCCGTGGACGATGGCGTTGGTGACCAGCTCGCTGACCGCCAGCTCGACGGTGGCCAGCTCGGCCTCCAGCCCCCAGGCCTCCAGGCGGCCCCGCACCATCCGCCGGGCGTGCGCGATCTCTGCGGGGTCGGGCGCGAAGCGTCGGGTGGCGGACTGTTCCGTGCGGCGCGGGTACCCGGGTCCCGCGCGTCTCAGACAGGCTTGCGGGCCGCGAACCAGCCGATGGTGCGGGCCAGGCCCTCGGCGAAGCCGACGGTGGGCTCGTAGCCCAGCTGGCGGCGGGCGGTGGTGATGTCCGCGTGCGAGTGGCGCACGTCCCCGGGCCGGGGCGGGCCGTGGGTGGGCGCGACGGTCACGCCCGCCGCGTCGGCCAGGGCGTCGAGCACCTCCAGCAGCGACACCGGCCGCCCCTGGGCGATGTTGAACGCCCGGCCGGCGCAGCCGTCGGCGGGGGCGGCCGCGGCGCGCAGGTTGGCGGCCACCGCGTCGGCCACGTAGGTGAAGTCGCGGCTCTGACACCCGTCGCCGTGGACGTGGGGGGCGGCGCCGCCCAGCACGGCCTCGACGAAGCGGGGGATGACGGCGGCGTACTCGCTGTCGGGCCGCTGCCGGGGCCCGAACACGTTGAAGTAGCGCAGGG
>DASXRH010000366.1:0-6808 GCA_036506715.1 Acidimicrobiales bacterium | reverse complement strand
CCGGACGCGGGGCGTGGCCGGTCCACCGGCGTCGGTGCCCACGAGGGCCCGGGCCCGATCCTGGCTCAGCGGGGCGAGAGCGTCGTAGGCGGCCACCACCGCCCGCTGGGCCCGCCGCAGCGGCCAGTCGCGGGGCAGCAGCTCGTCGGGCAGCCGGGGGTCGGACCGCACCAGCATCCGCCACCGCACCATCACCGTGGCCCGGGCCACGACCGCGTCGTCCCGGGACAGCCGCCCCCGCCGGATCTGGCCGCGCAGGCCCTCCAGGCCGCGCACGAGGTCGTCGTAGCCGGCCCGCAGCCCCGCCAGGTCCCAGGCGCTCAGCAGGTCGACCCCGGCGGCCAGGGGCACCTCCCGCGCCCGGAACACGGCGGCGTCGGTGATGGCCAGTTCGGCAAGCGACCGCTCGATGGCCGCCAGGGGTGCGGCGGCCGTGATCCACAGGCCGTCGAACAGCGGGCCCAAGCGCAGGCCCCGCAACCGGCGCCGCAGCGCCGGGCGGAGGTGGCGGTCGGCCTCGGGCACCGAGAAGGCCACACAGGTCCACTGGCCGTCCCAGTCCCGGGGCGCGGACCCGAAGCGCAGCAGCGCCCGCCGCAGCCACATGACGCGGGTCCGGCTGGGGGTCGTGAAGCGGTAGGCGGTGTGGCGCCCCTGCTTGCGGCCCTCGAGGCACCCCCGGCGCGCGAGCCGGCTGAGCGCCGCGCGGGTGGCGGTCTCGGCCACGCCCAGCTCGCCGAGCAGCGCGACCAGCGACCGGGACGGGACGTACTCGGTGCTGCCGAACCAGTAGTCGCCGTACATGGAGACGAGCAGCCGGGCGGCCGGCTGCTCGTCGAGCCGCGGGCCGGCCGCCGCCCATGTCGGGTCCGCGGCGCTCACCCGCCGATCGGACCCGTCGCTGCGACCACGACCTGCACCATCGCGACCCCCTGGCCCCCTGGCCGCGGAGGCTACTCAACGTAGCCAGCGCGCGCCGGGGAGTGTGCGACGTCAGGCGGCGTCGACGACCGGCACCACGGGGGCGGCCGACGGCCGAGCGGCGTCGAACGCGTCGGCGTCGATCGCGGCCTCGGCCGCCGGCGTCGGGCGGAGCACCACGACGGCGAGCACGGTGGCCGTGACCGCGAGGGCGGCGGCCACGGCGAAGGCCGCGTGGTAGCCACCGGTCAGCGCGGCCGCCGAGGACGCCCCACCGGTCCGCAGCGTGGCGGTCCGGGAGGCCGACAGCGTGGCCAGCACGGCCAGGCCCAGCGCCCCGCCCACCTGCTGGGTGGTGTTGACGAGGCCGGAGGCCAGGCCCGAGTCCTCGGGGCCGGCGTCGGACATGGCCAGGGACATGATGGCGGGGAGCGCCAGGCCCACGCCGACGCCGAGGAGCAGCATGACCGGCAGCAGGTCGACGACGTAGCGGGCGTCGACCGGGGCCCGGACGAGCAGCGCCAGGCCGGCGGCCACCAGCACCAGGCCGGGGACCAGCACGGCCCGGGGTCCGAAGCGGACGTTGAGCCGGGCCGAGAGCCCAAGCGACAGCGCGCCGATCACCACCGCGACCGGCACCAACGCCGCCCCCGTCTCGACGGCGTCGTAGCCGAGCACCCGCTGCATGTACTGGGCGCCGAGGAACAGGAAGCCGAACATCCCGGCCACCGCCAGCATCTGGGTCAGGTTGGCGCCGATCACGTTGCGGGACCGGAGGACGCGCAGCGGCAGCAGCGGGTGGGAGGCCCGGGCCTGGCGGACGACGAAGGCCGCCAGCAGCGCCAGCGCCAGCCCGCCGAGGGCGAGGGTGGCAGGCGCGGTCCAGCCCCGCTCGGTCGTGCCCACGATGGCGTAGACGCCGACCATGAGGGCCGCGGTGACGAGCAGCCCGCCCAGCGCGTCCGCCCCCCGGCGCAGGCCGGGACCGCGCTCGTCGGCCAGCAGGCGGCGGGCCAGCACGACTGCGGCGGCGCCGATGGGCACGTTGACGAAGAAGACCCAGTGCCAGCTGAGCGCCTGGGTGAGGACACCGCCGGTCAGCAGGCCGATGGCCCCGCCGGCGGCCGCCACGAAGCTGTAGATGCCGATGGCGCGCGCCCGCTCGGCCGGCTCGGGGAACATCGACACGATCATCCCGAGGATGACCGACGAGGTCAGCGCCCCGCCCACACCCTGCACGAAGCGGGCGCCGATGAGCATCGCCGGGCTCGTCGACAGGCCGCACAACAGCGAGGCCACGGTGAAGGCGGCCAACCCGGCCACGAACACCCGGCGCCGGCCCACGAGGTCGCCGATGCGTCCGGCCAGCAGGAGCAGGCCGCCGAAGGCGATCAGGTAGGCGTTGACCACCCAGGCCAGGGTCGACGAGGAGAAGCCGAGGTCACGTTGGATGGCGGGGAGGGCGACGTTGAGGATCGTCTGGTCCAGGATGATCATCAGCATCCCGGCGCACAGCACGACGAGGGCGAACCAGCGGGCATCGCGGCGATCGGACATGAATCCGACCGTAACAGATGATTTTGTTCGGAACTATCTGTTGAAGGAGGATTACGCCGTGACTTGCGCCACCCGGGGCCGGCGCACCGGGCGCTCGCAGGCCACCGGCGTGGCCAGCCGCCCGCCCTCGCCCGCCAGCCGGTCGAGCCCGGCCACGAAGGCCGCCGACTCGCGCGGCGGCAGCGCCGCCAGCACGTCGGCGTAGACCCGCTCGACGATGGCGTTGGCCGCCGCCACCGCATCGGCGCCCGCCGGGGTCGCGACGATGATGCGGGCCCGGCGGTCGGTGGCCGAGG
This sequence comes from Acidimicrobiales bacterium, assembly GCA_036506715.1. GTDB lineage: Bacteria > Actinomycetota > Acidimicrobiia > Acidimicrobiales > VFJN01 > ZC4RG19. The sequence continues at coordinate 4,034 of DASXRH010000366.1, read as the reverse complement.
GCCGCCGCTCGGCCAGCCCCGCCCGCTCCAGCTCGTCGACCGTCACCACCATCGTCGTCTTGTCGAGCGCGCAGCTGTCGGCGATCTGGCTCTGGGTCCGGTCGCCGGGCAGCGCCGCCTTGAGCACGCAGTGGGCCCGGGGGGTGATGCCCACCTCGGCCAGGCCGGCCGTGAGCTCGGTGGCCAGGGCGTGGCTGGCCTGGGCCAGCAGGAACATCAGGTCGACCGATGTGGTGACCGGGGCGGCGGGCATGGGACCAACCCTAGCGAGGAACGTCTGCTACGGGATCGTTTGCCGGCGGAACGACTTGGCGGACCGACGATCCCCGGCTCCCGCGCAACTGAGGGGGCAATAAGGCGTTCTCCCCATGTGTCGGGGTGCCCGCTCGGGTGACGATCGGTCACGACAACCCCCCTGAGTCAAGGAAGCACCCCCGTGTCCCTGTCATCGCTCCCCATCAGCCGGGCCTTCGACTACAGCGTCCGGCGCACGACCGTCGACGACATCCCCGCGCTCGGCTACGCCCTGGCGGCGGCCTTCTACGACGACCCCGTCATGTCCTGGATCGTCCCCGACGACGAGCGCCGGCGGGAGCGCCTGCCGTCGCTCATGGAGCTCTTCGCCGGCCGGTTCCAGCCCCACGGCGAGAACCGCATCAACGAGGCCGGCACGGGCGCCGCCATCTGGTGCCCGCCCGGCGCCACCTTCAGCGCCGACGACGACGCCCGGCTCGAGGCCGACCTGGTGGACGTGGCCCGGGACGACCTGGCCCGCACCGGCGAGGTGGTCGAGCTGCTCGACGGCAGCCACCCGGCCGACGAGGAGCACTACTACCTGATGCTGCTGGGCGTGATCCCCGACCGGCAGGGCGCCGGCATCGGGTCGGCCCTGCTGCGGGCCGTGCTCGACAACGCCGACCGGGACGGCGTGCCCGCGTACCTCGAAGCCACGTCGCCCCGGAACCGCGACCTCTACGAGCGGCACGGCTTCACCGTGACCCGCGAGCTGCGGACCTCCGACTGCCCCCCGCTGTGGGGCATGTGGCGCCGCCCGCGGCCCTGAGCGGCGCCCGCCTCCCCGGGCCGCGGTCCCCGGGGTCCCGGACCCCGGGGGCTGCGGCCGGCGCGCGTCAGCCCTGGACCAGGCCGACGACGTTGCCCGAGGGGTCGGCGAACTGGGCGAACGTCACCATGTCGGGGACGACGGTGACGGGCACGACGGTCTTGCCGCCGCGCTTCTCGATCTGGTCGAGGACGGCCTGAGGGTCGGCGACCTGGATGTAGAAGATGACCTGGCCGGGGCCCTCGCCGGCCCCGGCGATGCCGCCGCCGACGCCGCCCTCGGCCGCGTCCACGAGGGCGTACTCCATGCCCTCGACGGGCTGGGGGGTCCAGCCGAACAGCTCGGCGTAGAAGCTGCGGAGGCCGGCGTAGTCGGCGCCACTGATCTCGAACCAGGTGACCGGGGCGGGTGCGCTCATGGTGGGTGCTCCTCGGGATGTGGGATGCTTTGGTCAGTGGTTGCGCACGGTAAGTCCAGACGCACCGTTAGTCAAGACGCACATAGTGCGTCCCCGGCAGGCGCGTCCGGGCTGACGGCGGCAGCGCTCGACGCCGTCGGCGACCGCACCCGGCGGGCCATCCTCGGGCGGCTGGTCGGCGGCCCCCTGTCGGTGGCCGAGCTGGCCGACGGGATGGCGGTGGGGCGACCGGCCGTGTCCCAGCACCTCAAGGTGCTCAAGCAGGCCGGGCTCGTGACCGACCGGGCACAGGGCACCCGGCGGCTCTACGCTCTCGACCCCCGGGGTGTGGAGGCGCTGGCCCGCTACACGAGCGATCTGTGGTCGGCGGCGCTCGCCCGCTTCGGCGATGCCGTGGAGGATCTCGAGGGGGCCGGCGCCGCCGGCACCAGGGAGGACAGGCCGTGATCGTCGCCCGCCACGCCGTCCGGGTCGCCGCCCGGCCCGAGGTGGCCTTCGAGGTGTTCACCGATGGGATCGACCGCTGGTGGCCCCTGCACCAGGGCTACAGCCACGGCGGCGACCGGGCCGAGAGCATCGTCCTCGAGCCCCGGCTCGGCGGCCGGTTCTACGAACGGTTCGTCGACGGTGACGAGCTGCAGGTGGGCGAGGTCACCGTGTGCGAGCCGCCCCACCGCATCGTGTTCACCTGGCGCAGTCCCGCCTGGGAGGGAGCCACCGAGGTCGAGGTCACCTTCGCCGGCGACGACCAGGTCACCCGGGTGTCGGTCGAGCACCGCGGCTTCGAGCGCATCGGGCCCGACGGCGACGCCACCGGCCAGAGCTACAACAGCGGGTGGATCACCGTGCTCGGGTCCTTCGCCGCCTTCGTCGGCGATCCGCCGGGGCCCTGAGGCGGCCGTGGGCATCTACCGGGACCGGTTGCTGCCCCGGGTGCTCGACGTGGCGCTGGGGGCGCGGGCGCTCGGCACGCTGCGGGCCCGCACCGCCGCCGGGCTGTCCGGCGACGTGCTCGAGCTCGGGTTCGGCACCGGTCGCAACGTCGACCACTACCCGTGGCAGGTCCGGCGTGTACTGGCGGTCGACCCCGCCGTCGCCGGGCGCCGCATCGCCGCCCCCCGGGTGGCCCGCTCACCGGTGACGGTCGAGTACGTCGGGCTCGACGGCCAGGAGCTTCCCCTCGACGACGCCAGCGTCGACAACGCCCTGTCGACATGGACGCTGTGCACCATCCCCGACATGGCCCGGGCCCTCGGCGAGGTGCGCCGGGTGCTGCGGCCCGGCGGGCGGCTGCACTTCCTCGAGCACGGCCTGTCGCCCGACGCCAAAGTGGCCCGCTGGCAGCACCGGCTGACCCCGTTGCAGGCCCGGCTGGTCGGCGGGTGCCACCTCGACCGGCCCATCGACACCCTGGTGGCCGACGCGGGGTTCCGGGTGGGCGACGTGCGCCACTACTACGTGGCCGGGCCCAAGGCGTTCGGGTACATGTCCGAGGGCGTGGCGGTGTCCTAGGCGTACGCTGGGCGGCCGTGAGCGTCAAGGTGGACCTGGCCGGCCTCGAGGACCGCATCGCCGAGTTCGGCCCCGCTGCGTACCTGGTCACCGTGGGCGACGACGGCTGCCCCCATGTGGTGTCGGTGGCGGTGACGGTGGCGCCGGGCCCGTCGCCCGTGCTCTCGGCCACCGCCGGCCGCAGCACGCGCGCCAACCTGGCGGCCCGCCCGGCGCTGACCCTGCTGTGGCCGGCCGCCAGCGGCGGCGCCTACAGCCTGGTGGTCGACGGCGTCGCCCAGGCGGGCGCCGACGCCGACGGTGGACCGATCGTCGTCGCCCCGGCGTCGGCGGTCCTCCACCGCGTGGCCGACGCCGCCGGCGAGGGACCCACCTGCCTGCCGGTGAGCCAGCCCGCTTCGTAGCCAGGGGGTAGGCCGGGGAGGCTACGTTGGGCGGCGCGACGGAACGTAGTGCCGCGGGGTGTGGCCGCGGCGTTGGGGAAGTGGGGACCGGTCGATGGCGAGGAGCGCGGGTGCCAGTCGCGGCGTGACCCGTCTCGCCCGCCGCGTCGCCCCGCTGATCGCCGCCACTGCGGGCGCGTTGGCGGTCGCCGCCGCCGTCTCGGGCCGCCGCCGCGGCCGAGCGGACGCCACCGACACCTCCGGCCCGAGCGGCACCACCGGCCCGTTCGCGACCCCACCGCGGCCGCGCCGCGAGGGACCGGGCACCCTCCCCCGCCGCATCCCGAAGCCGACGTCCCGGCGCGCCCACCCGAGCGAGCCGGCCGACCCGGAGACGCTGGGCCGGGCAGCGCAGGTCCTCCGCCAGTGGGGCGCCGACGCAGAAGCCGACGAGCGATCGGCCCGGGCGGACGGGCCCCCGGGCAACGGGGACACCCCATCCCACCACCACCAGCCCGCACCAACCCCACCGCCACCGGCCCCGGGCACCCCCCTCATCCGCACGGGCCTGACCCGCCAACCCTCCCCCGACACCGTTACCTCACCGGCCGCTCCCGCCCTGCCGAGCGCCGCCAACCCGCTCACCGACACCCCGCCG
>DASXRH010000365.1:0-4167 GCA_036506715.1 Acidimicrobiales bacterium | reverse complement strand
CCAGGAGCGGCGGGCCAAGGCCGTCCCGATCTACGTCGGCGCCACCGGGATGAGGATGATGGCGCTGGCCGGCGAGGTGGCCGACGGCGCGGTGCTCAACTACCTCGTGTCGCCCGACTACAACCTGCGGGCCCTCGAGGCGCTGGCCGAGGGGGCCGAGCGGGCGGGCCGCACGGTGGCCGACGTCGACCGCCCCCAGCTGGTGGCGTGCTCGCTGGCCGACGACCGGGCCGCCGCGCTCGACGCCGCCCGGCTGCTGGTCACCCAGTACCTGGGCCAGCAGCCCCACATCATGGCGGCCTCGGGGGTGCCGGCCGAGCTGCTGGCCGACATCGGCAGGGTGCTGACCTGGCCCGCCGGCCACGACGACGTCGTGGCGGCCAGCAAGCTGGTGCCCGACGAGGTCGTGCAGATGCTGTGCGCCGCCGGCACCGCCGGCGAGTGCCGGGCCAAGGTGGCCGAGTACGTGGCCGCCGGCTGCACCTCGCCGATCCTCTACCCCCTGGGCGACGTCGCTCTCACCCTGGAGGCGTTCGCACCCGACCGACCGTGACCCCGCCGCCCCGTGGCGGAGGCCATACTGTGCGCGTGGTAACGAGTACGAAGGGCGCGTGCGGGTGAGCACTCAGCCGTCGTCGCCGGTCGAGCGGGCACGGCTGGCCGACATCGACACCACCAAGGCCCACGCGGCGCGCGTCTACGACTACCTGTTGGGCGGCACCAACAACTTCGAGATCGACCGGCAGGTGGCCGAGCAGGCCAACGTGGGGATGCCCGGCGGCCTCGACGGCGCCCGCACCAACGTGCGGTCCAACCGCGCCTTCCTCGACCGGGCGGTCCGGTGGCTGGCCGAGGCGGGCATCCGCCAGTTCCTCGACATCGGCACCGGCATCCCGACGTCGCCCAACGTCCACCAGGTGGCGCAGGAGGTGGCCCCCGACGCCCGGGTCGTCTACGTCGACAACGACCCCATCGTCCTCGCCCACTCCCACGCGCTGCTGAACGGCACCCCCGCGGGGGCCACGGCCTACATCAGCGACGACCTGCGCGACCCCGACAGCGTCCTGCGCGACGCCGCCGCCACCCTCGACCTGTCCCGCCCGACCGCCATCGTGCTGATGGCGATCCTCCACTTCGTGTCCGACGAGGACGACCCCGTCGGCATCGTGGCCCGCCTGCTCGACGCCGTGCCGTCGGGCAGCTACCTCGCCCTGTCCCACGGCGCCCTCGACATCGACACCGAGCGGATGTCCGAGCTGGCCGCCCGGCTCAACGAGCGCAGCGCCGAGCGCGTCGTCTGGCGGCGGCGCGAGGACGTGGCCCGGTTCGTCGCCGGGCTCGACCTCGTCGACCCCGGCCTGGTCGCCGTCGACCGCTGGCGGCCCGACGGCCGGGGTCCCGAGGTGCCCGAGGGCCACCCCGTCCCGTTCTACGGCGTGGTGGCCCGCAAGCCCTGACGGCCCGGCCGCCGTGGCAGGCTCGGCCCGTGGCGAACAGGCGTCAGTCCGAGACCGAGGCGACCGTACGCCTGGCCGAGGGGTCGCTGGTGGTGCTGGTGGGCCCGCCCGCGTCGGGGAAGACGACGTGGGCGGCCGGGCAGTTCCGGCGCGACCAGATCGTGTCGTCCGACGCCCTGCGGGCCGTCGTGGGGACCGGCGAGCACGACCAGCGGGCGTCCAAGGACGCGTTCGACGTGCTCGACCTGGTCGTCGAGCGCCGGCTGCGGCGCGGGCTGACCACCGTGGTCGACTCGCTGGGGACCGACGCCAAGCGCCGCCGCCGGTGGCGGGAGGCGGCGGCGGCCGCCGGGGTGCCGTGCGTGGCGGTGGTGTTCGACGTCGACGCCGCCACCCTCCGGGCCCGCAACCGGGGCCGTGACCGCCCGGTGCCGCCCAAGGTGCTGGCCTCGATGCTGGCCGCCTGGCCCGGCGTGCGGACCGGCCTGGCCGACGACGGGTTCGCCGCCGTGCACCCGCCCGGGCCGGTACGGCTCGTGGCCCCCGACCTGGTGGCCGCCCCGGCCGCCGCCGCCCGCCAGCAGGAGGCCCCCGTGGCGCTCGAGTTCGGACTGCAGATCCCCCGCTTCACCTGGCCGGGCGGCCCGGCCGAGACCCGGTCCCGGCTGGCGGCCATCGCCGCGGCCGCCGAGGAGGCCGGGTTCACCAGCCTGTGGGTCATGGATCACCTGCTGCAGATCCCGCCGGTGGGCCCCCACTGGGAGGAGATGCTCGACAGCTACACCACGCTCGGCTTCCTGGCCGCCCGGACCGAGACCGTCCGGCTGGGCACGCTGGTGACCGGGGTGACCTACCGCAACATCGCCCACCTGGCCAAGATCGTGGCCACGCTCGACGTCCTGTCGGGCGGCCGGGCCACCTGCGGCATCGGGGCGGCCTGGTTCGAGCGCGAGCACCGGGCCTACGGCTGGCGGTTCCCACCCCGGGCCGAGCGCTTCGCCATGCTGGAGGACGCCCTCGAGCTGCTGCCGCTCATGTGGGGCAGGGGGGCGCCCGCCTACTCGGGACGCACCATCGAGGTCGCCGAGGCCGTGTGCTACCCGCGCCCGCTGCAGGACCACGTGCCGATCCTGGTCGGAGGGTCGGGCGAGCAGGTCACGCTGCGGCTGGTGGCCCGGCATGCCGACGCCTGCAACCTGTTCGGCGATCCCGACACGGTGCGCCACAAGGTGGCGGTGCTCCACGGCCACTGCGCCCGGGTGGACCGCGACCCGGCCGAGATCATGGTGACCAACCTGACCACCGCCGACGCCCCGTCGGTCGAGGACCACGTCGGCCGCTACCGCCAGTTCGCGGAGGCGGGGGTGCAGCAGGCGATCGTGAACTTCCCCGGCCTCGACGGCCCCGAGCCGGTGCGGGCGTTCGCCGAGGTGGTGTCCGGCTTCCGCCCCCGATAATCGCTGGCCGCCCGCGGGCCGGCTACCTACCGTCCCGGCATGGCCATGACCGTGATGGTTCTCCGTGCCCGCCTCCGGGCACGCCCCGTGGGGGTGGCACCGCCTCGCGCCGTCGTGGGCCGCCCGGCTCGTCGCTGAGGCGGCGATCACCCCCGGCGACCTCGTCGTCGACATCGGTGCGGGCACCGGCGCCCTGACCGCGCCCCTGGTCGCGGCCGGTGCCCGGGTGGTGGCGGTCGAGCTCCACCCCGAGCGGGTGGCGGCGCTCCGCCGCCGGTTCGCCGGCGCCGGCGTGACCGTGGTGCGGGCCGACGCCGCCGACCTCCGCCTGCCCCGCCGCCCGTTCCGGGTGGTGGCCAGCCCGCCGTTCGCCGTGACGTCGGCGGTGCTGGCGCGCCTGCTCGCCCCCGGGTCCCGCCTGGTGCGGGCCGACCTGGTGCTGCAGACGGCCGCGGCCCATCGCTGGGCTGACGGGCGGGCTCCGGGCTCGCGCCGCTGGGCCCGGGCCTACGACCTGACCGTCGGTCCCCGCGTCCCCCGCACGGCGTTCACCCCCCGGCCGCCGGTCGACTGCCGGGTGCTGCGGGTCCGGATCAGCCGAGGGTCAGGCCGGCGCTGACCGCCGCGCCCAGCTCGCGGCAGGCGTCGAGGTCGGCCCTGGTGGGCGAGCCGATGACCGACAGGGGCGGCTGGGCGGCCGTCCAGCGCAGGCCGGTGACGATGCGGTCGAGGGCGGCCAGCGCGCCGGTGGTGTCGTCGTTGCCGTGGACGTAGACGCCGTAGGGCCGGCCCACCGTGGCATCGAGGCACGGGTAGTACACGGTGTCGAAGAAGTGCTTGAGCGCCCCCGACATGTAGCCGAGGTTGGCCGGGGTGCCCAGCAGGTAGCCGTCGGCCTCCAGCACGTCGACCGCGGCGGCGGTGAGGGCGGGCCGGGCCACGACCTCGACGCCCTCGATCAGGGAGTCGGTGGCGCCGGCCCGGGCCGCCTCGAACAGGGCGTGCAGCGCCGGCGAGGGGGTGTGGTGGACGATGAGCAGCCGGGGCACCGGCCGCCGACGCTAGCCCCCTGGCCACAGACGTATGCGCCCCCGCCAGGGCATCACCCGCCGGTCGTGCGGTAGTCGCCGAAGGGCTCGTCGCGCTCGGTGAGCGCGGCGACCAGGCCCTTGCTGCCGGCCTGGGCGATGAACGCCTGGAAGCTGGGCTGGTGGATGGCGAGCGCGCACAGCTCGGTGCCGGCCCGGATCGCG
>DASXRH010000364.1:0-1905 GCA_036506715.1 Acidimicrobiales bacterium | reverse complement strand
TGGCCGCCCTGCGCGAGCGGCTGGCCGGACTCGCCGCTCCCGGCGACGTCGACGAGCGGCTGCGCCTCGCGGGCGAGCTGGCGGTGCTGGCCGACCGGGCCGGCGACGTGGCGTCCCGGGTGGTGGCCGCCCGGGAGACCGCCATGGCCGCCGCCACGCTGGGCGACGAGGACGGCGTGGTCGACGCCATGGCCGTCATGGCGGCGCTGGCCGGTGACGATCCGGGCGCCGCCGTGGCGGTGGCCGAGTGGGCCGCCGTGCTCCACGTCGCCCGGGGCGCCTTCCCCGAGGCGGTGGCGGCGGCGGGCGCCCTGCCGGCAGCGGGCGCCGGCCTCCCCCACCGCGAGCTGCTGGCCTGGCTGTGGGCCGACGCCCCACCACCCCCCGACGGAGCCGGTGCCGCCGGCGTGCTCGGCCGGCTGGTGGCCGGCGACGGGGACGGCGCCCGGGCCCGCCTGCGGGACGTGCTCGAGGACACCCGCGACCGGCCCGAGGACGGCACCACGCTGCTGACCCTGGGCCTGGCGGCGCTGGCCGCCCGCGCGTTGGGCGACCCCGAGGTGGTGGCCGAGGTCCAGGCCCGTTTGGCCCCGCACGCCGACCTGATGTGCGGTGACGGCTACCGCACGGTGGCGGGCGCCGCGTCGTTCCACCTGGGCCGCCTGGCGGCGGCCGCCGGCGAGTGGGCCGAGGCCGAGCGCCACCTGCTGACCGCCCTCCGGGTCCACACGGCGTGGCGGGCCCGGCCGTGGGTGGCCCTGACCCAGCTGGCCCTGGCCGACGTCACCGAGGCCCGCGGCCGCCCCACCGACCGCGAGTGGATCGCCGGCCTCCGGACCGAGGCCGCCTGGGCCACCACGACGCTGGGCCTGCGTCCCGGCGCCTGAACTCGACGTCAGGCCAGCGGGTCGGCGAAGGGGTCGTCGATGGTGGGGCGGATCGAGACCGGCTGGCCCTCGTCGGCTTCGCCCGCCAGGTCGGCGCCGACGACGCCGGCGTAGCCGTGCTCCTCGAGCTCGAAGGCCAGCTCGGGGCCGCCGGAGCGGACGATCTGGCCCTTGGCCAGCACGTGGACCCGGTCGGCCCGCAGCTCGTGGAGCAGCCGCTGGTAGTGCGTGATGGCCAGCACGCCGAGGCCGGGGCCGTCGGGCCCGGGCTCGGTGGCCGCCTCTATGCGCCGGGAGGTGGCCCGCAGGGCGTCGACGTCGAGGCCCGAGTCGAGCTCGTCGAGCAGGGCGATGGCCGGCCGCAGCACCCCGAGCTGCAGCGTCTCGTTCTTCTTCTTCTCGCCGCCCGACAGGTCGACGTTGAGCGGCCGGTCGATGAGGCGGGGATCGAGCGCCAGCCGCTCGGCCTCGACCCGGATGGCGGCGTCGATGCCGGCCGGGTCGCGCCCGGCGGCCCGGGCGGCCGAGGTCAGCAGGTCGTGGAGTGACACCCCCGGCACCTCGGTGGGGTACTGGAGGGCCAGGAACAGCCCGGCCTGGGCCCGCTGCCACGGGGTGAGGCCCAGGACGTCGGCGCCGTCGAGCGTGACGGTGCCGGCCAGCACCTCGTAGCCGGGCCGGCCCATGAGCACGTGGGCCAGCGTCGACTTGCCCGAGCCGTTGGGGCCCATGACCGCGTGGACCTCGCCCGACCGTACGGTCAGGTCGACGCCCCGCAGGATCTCCTTGCCGGACACCCCGGCCCGCAGGCCGGCGATCTCCAGCACGTGCACGCCGGCGTCAGGCATCGGGCACCACCACGACGACCTCGCCGTCGTCGACGCGGACGTCGTAGACCGCCACCGGCCGGGTGGCCGGCAGCGACTCGGGCTCGCCGGTCTCCAGCGAGATGGCGCTGCCGTGCTTCCAACACTCGATGGTGCGCTCGTCGGGGTCGACCTCGCCCTCGGACCGCGGC
>DASXRH010000363.1:0-4915 GCA_036506715.1 Acidimicrobiales bacterium | reverse complement strand
CAGGCTGGCCCGGTCCCCGATGTCGCCGGCCACGGGAGTGCCCGAACCCCGGTAGCGGTCGGCCCGCCGGGTCAGGGCCCGGACCTCGTGGCCGGCCCCCGCCAGCGTGCGGGCCAGGTGGCCGCCGACGAAGCCCGAGGCCCCGGTCACCAGGATGCGCACACGTGCAGCGTACGACCACGAAACGTGAGGATCTGGTGTATCAAGGCGCCGGATACGGGGAAGTCCTTGCCGAGGGTGGCGCCACGTTCGCCCACGCTCGCTCCGGCCGGGGGCGAGGAGCAGTGCACGGGCCCTCGGTCCCGGCCGGAGTCCCCGCCGCCGGGATGTCCGGCCCGGGTCAGGCGTGGGCGGGTCCCCGCCGCATGTGCACCCGCACGACGGTGCCGCCGGCGTCCCAGCGCAGCTCGACCAGGTCGCACAGCTGGTTGACCAGCCACAGGCCCCGGCCCCCGTCCTCGTCGGGGTCGGGGAGGCGGCGGCCCACCAGCGGGTCCTCGATGATCCCGGTGTCGACCACCTCGTGGACGACACCGTCGTCGACGCACCAGCTGCGCAGCAGACCCTGACCGCCCCCGTGGCGCAGCGTGTTGGCCACCAGCTCGCCCACCGCCACCACCAGGTCCTGGGACCTCCCGGGGCCGAGGCCGGCCCGCAGGGCGTTGCGGCGGACGAAGGCGCGGGCGTCGGCCACGTTCTCGGGTGTGAGGGGGTGCTCGCGGTGGTCGGACGGCGCCGGGTCGAGCGGCGCGGTGAACGGCTCGTCGGGGTCGAGGGGCTGGTAGCGGCCGTTGCCGTACAGCTCGCCGTCGAGGCGCAGGACCGGATGGCTGCGGCGGGCCTCGTCGATCACCGGCCCGGGCAGGGCCCGGGCGTCATAGGGGCACATCAGCCACCAGGCCGGGCCGCCGTCGAACGCCAGGTTCAGCAGCCGCTCGTGGCGCTGGCACTCGACCAGCTCGTCGGCCCCGCGCTCGGGGAAGACCGGCTCGCCGACGCCCCGGGCCGGCCGCCCCGCCCCCACGTGGCGCCCGGCGAAGTCGTACCAGGCGTGGAGGATGCGGCCGGGGTTGCGGCCGATGACGTCCATGTCGGCGAACACGGCCTGGTCGGCCCGGTCACCGAGCACCTCGCGCAGCAGCCGGATCTTGTCGGCCGCCACCGCCACCAGCACCGGCTCGCCCGCGTCCAGCCCGTCCCGGACGAAGCTGGCGGTGCCCACCAGGAACTCGTGCTCGTCGGCGTAGAGGAAGGCCTCGTGCCGAAAGGCGCTGTTCAGGTGGTTGCGAGGCCGCGGTGCGATGGCCACAGGCGGCCACGATACGCGGTTGCCCGACCTCAGGTGCTGGTGAAACCGTCGACGTGACCGATGACCCTGTCCAGGGTCCCGTCCTCCAGGCAGCCGACCAGGCGCTTGCGGCCGTGCTCCCCGATGGCGGGGCTGACGGTGACGGTGAACTCGCCGTCGCCGCCCACCACGGGCTGGCTGGTCTCGCCGGGGATGGTCGCGACGCACACCGACCACAGCGCCTGGGCCGCACCGGCCTCGCCGCCCCGGTAGCCCCGGGTGGAGACGTCGAACTCGACGACGGTACGGGAGCCGGGCCGGGGCTCGTCGGGCCGGTTCTGGGTGAACCCGGCCAGGCCGATGACGCCGAGCAGGCCGACGACGGCGATGAGGACGACGCCGAGGGCCTTCACGTCCGCCTCCCGACCGGGCCCCGCAGCAGGTCGAGGGGCTCGCGCTCCGCGGTCACGAAGCCGTGGGCCGGCAGGGCCAGCCCGTCGAGCTGGGCCGCCAGGCCCCGCTCGGCGACCGGGGTGACGGTGGCGCGGGCGACCCGCTCCACCAGCCAGGCGATGCCCGACATGAGCACCCCGGCGCCCATGAGCACGGGCACGAAGACGTTCATCTGCTCGGGCCGCGACAGCCAGGCGAAGTTGGTGCGGGCCGGGGGGGCGGACGAGCGGATGCGCTCGAGCCGCACGGCCCGGGCCGGCTTCTCCTGCGTCTCGTCGAGCCGGGCGCTGATGACCTTGAGCCGCTGGCTGAGCAGCGAGCCCATGACCGCCACCTCGGCAGCCACGAAGATCGCCGCCGACATGAGGGCCCGGTTCCACTCCCACCGGTACAGGTAGACGAAGGTGTAGGTGCCCGACGCGGCCAGGGTGACGCCGCCGAGCAGGCTGCGGAGGATGCGGGTGTTCATCGCCGGGCTCCGGTCTCGAAGGGGGTGGCGGCGGGGGTCGTCAGGTCGACGACCGGCCGCCGGGGGAGGGTGATCACGGTGGCGCCCGCACCGTCGTCGGGCGACTCGACGGCCCGGACGGTGCCGGCGGTCCCGTCGACCTCGATGCGGTCGCCGTCGTGGTAGCGCTCCGTGGCGCCGGCGTGGCCGACCACCGTGGGCACGCCGTGCTCCCGGGCCAGGATGGCCAGGTGGCTCAGCGGGCTGCCGGTCTCGGCCACCAGCCCGGCCAGCCGGGGGATGACCGTGGCCAGCCGGGGGTCGAGGTGGGTGACCACCAGGACCGAGCCGACCGGCGGATCGTCGCCGCGGTACACGGGACCGGATCCGACGCCACCGCCCGCCCCGACGCCGCCGGCGCCGCCCGGGGGCGGGGCGACCGCCACGGGCCGGTTGCCGGGCGTCAGCCGGAACTGGGCCGGGAGGGCCTGGGGGACGTCGACGGCGGGGTCGGTGCGCTCGCCCAGGTCGGCGGGCACGGTGCGACCGACGGCCGCGGCCCGTAGCTCGTCCAGGCCGAGCAGCCGCACCTGGGCCTCGGTACGGAGCACGCCGACGCACACCAGCCGGCTGGCCAGCTGCCAGGCGGCCCGGGCGGTCAGCTCCTGGACCCAGCGGGCCCGCAGGCGCAGCGCCTCGCGGACGACCGCCTCGTCGGTGGCCGCCATCGGAGTGGGCGTGGCCGGGGCGGCCGCGACCCGCAGGTCGAGGCCGGCCAGCGGCGATCCGTCCCCGATGCGGGGCGGGGCCAGGGCCAGCACGACCGGGTGGGTCCCGACCAGCTCGTCGATGTCGACGTTCTCGGCCCGGGCCTCGGCCAGGGCCGACATGGCCAGCGAGGCCGCGGTGACGCCGTGGCCGGTGTCGGGCAGCAGCATGCCGGCCAGGGCCTCGTAGCCGTGCAGGGCCCGCAGGGCGGTGCGCCCGTTGTCGAGCACGGCCAGCAGGGCGCCGTTGCTGAGCTCGCCGAGGGTGGGCACGGCGGCCAGATCGGCGTCGACCCGCTCGATGAGGTCGCGGGACAGGGCGGGCAGCGCCCGGCTCAGGCGCCCGGTCCGCCACGCGCTGCGCAGGCGGCGGGCCGGGGGCCGGGGATCGAGGCGCCGCAGCACCTTGTGCTTGACCGGGGCCACACCCAGGTGGGCGAGGTCGGCGACGGCCCAGCCGTCGATGTCCCGCACCACGGGCGAGCGCCGCAGCGCCCGGGTGGCCGCCGTGCCAGTCAGGGTGAGGGCCTGCTCGAGGCCCTCGCCCAGTGGGCCGAGCCACAGGTCGGACTCCAGGGGGGCCAACGGCTCGGGGAAGGTCTCGGCCAGCGGGCCGGTGCCCAGCACCGGGCCGGTCGCCTTGCCGGTGGGGGTCGTGATCGGCCGGCTCTGCAGCAGCCACAGGGTGCCGTCGTGGTCGATGGCCCACTCGATGTCCTGCGGGCCGCCGAAGGCGCCGGCCGCCCGGCGGGCCAGGCGGGCCAGCGACCGGCGAGCGACGGCGGGCAGGGGGAACCCGCCGTCGCCCTGGTCGTCGACCATGCGGCCGCGGGGCGAGAGCACGGCCGTCCACCCCGAGTCCTGGCCGCTGACCAGGCTGTCGGGGCCACCGTCGACCGCCGAGACGAGCAGGCGGTCGGTGCGGCCGGAGATCGGGTCGGCGCCGAACAGCACACCGCCCCACCGGGGGGCGAGCTGGGGCTGGACGAGCACGGCCATGCGGGCGTCGGGCACGGCGGCCCGGCGGCCCGAGGCGAGGACGTCGTCGACGGCCGTCACGAAGCCCTGCCAGTCGGTGACGTCGAGGACCGAGGTGAACACACCGGCCATCGAGGACGAGCCCCCGTCCTCGTTGGTCGACGACGAGCGCACGACCAGGCGGCGCTCGCCCTCGGCGCCGAAGCGGTCCCAGGCGGTGCCGGCGGGACCCTGGCGGTCGAGGCGCGAGGGGTGGGACCAGCCGCGGTGGTCCCAGGCCGTGGTCAGCACGACGCCGGGCAGGACGGGGAGGCCGGCCTGGCGGGCGCGGGCGAGGTTGGCTGCTTTGGCGCCGACGAGCGACCCGTCGGTCGCACCAGGCTCGGCGAGATCGAGAAGGTCGGGGCGGCGGAGAGCGGGGGTCGTCGTCTCCATTCCGCCACAGTGGGCCCGGCCGCTTGCACGCCGGTTGCCGACGGCTTGCAAGCGGCCTGATCGGGCGATCTCCGCCATCCGCCGCGTGACGAACGCCACCTCGGCGGCGGGCGGTCCCAGCGCCAGCGCCGCCCGGTAGGCGGCCAGCGCGTCGGCGTCGCGGCCCGCTCGGCGCAGCAGCTCGGCCCGGGCCACGTGGAGTCGGGGCCAGCGCCCCAGCCGTGGGTCGCCGACCAGGGCGTCCAGCAGGGCGAGGCCGGCCTCGGGGCCGTCGGCCATCGCCACGGCCACGGCCCGGTTGGCCTCGACCACCGGGGTCGGCTCCAGGCGCCGCAGCTCGCCGTAGAGCCCGACGATCTGGCGCCAGTCGGTCTCGCCCGCCGACGGGGCACCCGAGTGGCAGGCGGCGATGGCCGCCTGGAGCTGGTACGGCCCGGGCCGCCCCTCGCGCAGGGCCTGGTCGACCAGTGCCTCGCCCTCGGCGATCATCCGGTGGTCCCAGCGGCTGCGGTCCTGCTCGTCCAGCAGCACCAGCCCGCCGGCGGC
>DASXRH010000362.1:0-6043 GCA_036506715.1 Acidimicrobiales bacterium | reverse complement strand
GATGTTCCACGATCGTCAGCTCGTTCACGCGGCTGAGGAAGCCAGCTTGTCGTTCAGCGTCCCGCTGTCGCCGAACAGCTCGGTTCGCCAGTGCTCGACGAGCGCAGTCGTGTCGCTGTCGTCGGGGTGGAAGTCGGGCCGGTTGTAGTCGCGCAGGCGGTCCCACACCGCCCGACGCAGGAGCGGCGAGCGCCGGAGCTGGCGCCAGCTGCGGCGGAGGCGGCCCCGCCGGTAGGTGTCCCGGTCGGCCAGCACCGACAGCGCCACCTGGGCGGCCACGAGGGCGACCAGGCCGTAGCGGAAGCCGTTCATCGTCCACACCCGCAGGCGCTCGCCGCCGCCCACCGCCCTGTAGACGTCGAAGGCGACGGCCTTGTGCTCGGACTCCTCCAGCGCGTGCCAGAGGAAGAGGTTGCGCACCTCGTTGTGACCGAACAGGTCGCGGGTCTCGTCGCTGGACAGCAGCAGCTCGGCCAGCGTGGCGGTGAAGTGCTCGAGCGCGGCGGTGGCGGCCAGGTTGGCGATGGGCGGGGCGACCCGCCAGCGCAGTGCCAGGCCGAGGCGGGTGAAGCGCTCGACCCGCTTGGTGGGGTAGCCGAGCTCGGCCAGCCGGTCGTTGAGCACCCGGTGCTCGCGGCCGTGGATGGCCTCCTGCCCGATGAACCCGGCCACCTGCCGCTTGAGCTCGGGGTCGGTGATGCGGTCGCGGTAATGGCGGACCGAGCGGACGAAGAAGTCCTCGCCGTCGGGGAACAGGGCCGACAGCGCGGCGGCCAGGTGGCTGAGGATGATGTCGCCGCCGGCGGCGAAGTGCTTGGGCAGGTCCTGGAGCGACGCCTCGAAGGAGATGCGCCGGGTGGGGACCTTGCGCCCTGCGTTGCTGGTCTGCATTGTTACCGACAGTAGCACCGATTTTGAGGGTTTCGCTCAATTTCTCAATTCCCGCTGGTAGGGTCACCGCCGCATGGCGATCTCCCCAGCCCCGAGCCGCGGCACCACCAAGGGCGAGCAGACCCGGCGCGACGTGCTCGCCGCCGCCATCGCCCGCCTCGGGCGCGACGGCTACCGGGTCACCTCGGTGGCCGACATCGCCCGCGACGCCGGCGTCGGGGGCACGGTCCCCTACGCCTACTTCCCCAACAAGGAGGCGCTGTTCCTCGCCGCCGCCGACGAGGACGCCGCCGCCGCCATCCACGAGGCGCTCGCCGCCGTGTTCGCCGAACCTGGCCTGCCAGACTGGCAGGACGCCCTGCTCGGCACGCTGACCCGGGCGGTCGACCGCCACCCGCTGGCCCGCCGCCTGCTGGCCGGGCTCGAGCCCGACGTCACCCGCCGGGTGCTCGACATCCCCGCGCTGGCCGACCTGCGCAAGGAGTGCGCCGACCGCCTGGCCGCCGAGCAGCTGGCCGGCACCGTCCGCTCCGACGTCGACCCGGTGACCATGGCCCGAGGCATCGTCGCCATCGTGATGTCCCTGCTCATGTCGATCGTCCAACTGGGACTCGACGCCACCAGCCCCTACGCCGCCGACGTGGCGGCGGTGTTCGACGCGGCCCTCGACCCGTTTGGATCCCACCACAGCGGGTAGCCACCGGTGATGGATGCGATCACCTTGCTCAAGGACGACCACAAGACCGTGGAGCAGCTGTTCAAGCGCTTCGAGAGGGCCGGCGACCGTGCTTACGCGGAGAAGCGGTCCCTGGTCGACCGGATGATCGAGGCCCTCTCGGTCCACGCCGCCATCGAGGAAGAGCTCTTCTACCCGGTGGCCCGGGCCACGGTGCCCGGCACCGACGACGTCGCTCTGGAGAGCCTGGAGGAGCACCACATCGTCAAGTGGCTGCTGTCCGAGCTCGAGCACATGGATCCCCGGGACGAGCGGTTCGACGCCAAGGTGACGGTCCTCATCGAGCTCGTGCGCCACCACGTCGAGGAGGAGGAAGGCGAGTTCTTCCCCCGCGTCCGCGACGAGCTGGGGCGCAATGCCCTC
Organism: Acidimicrobiales bacterium; assembly: GCA_036506715.1. Lineage (GTDB taxonomy): Bacteria > Actinomycetota > Acidimicrobiia > Acidimicrobiales > VFJN01 > ZC4RG19. Next base: position 4,053 of record DASXRH010000362.1, on the reverse strand, counting down.
GACGACCTCGGCGACGCCATGAGCGCCGCCCGGGCGTCCGCGCCGACCCACCCCCACCCCCTCGCGCCCGACACGCCGCCGGGCAACGTGGTCGCCGGGGCCTTGGCCGGGGTCGCCGACCGTGTCGGCGACACGGTGACCGGGCTGGCCCAGGGCAGCGTGAACGCCGTCGGCGACCTCATCGCCACGGTGCTGCACCGAAAGCGCCCCCGCCGGGCCCCCCACGGCTCGCCCGCCGCCCGCCGTCAGGCCGCCAAGGTGCGGGCCGGAGCGTCGGACGCCACGGAGGCCGCCATCGAGGCCGTGGACCGCGCCAAGGAGGCGGTCGAGCGCACCGCCGACGCCGGCCGGCAAGCCGTCCGCTCGACCGCGTCGTCGGCCACGACCGGCACCCGGCGCACGGCCCGGGCCGCATCCCGGGGTGCGACCGGCACCGGCCGCGCCGCCAAGGCCGGCGCCAAGAGCACCGCCACCGCCGCCGGCACGTCCGCCAAGCGCACGGCGGCCACGGCCAAGCGCGGTGCGACCACCACGGGGCGCGCCGCCCGCGGCGACAGCTGACCCAGGGGAGCGCGACGGCGGGCCCGCCGTCTGCCACGATCGGCGGGATGGACGCCCCCACCCTGGCCGCCCGGGCCGGCGAGCTGATCCGGGCGCTGGCCGGTCCCGGTGCCGAGATCCGGCCGGACCAGTTGGCGGCCGTCGAGGCGCTGGTCACCGACCGGCGGCGGGCGCTGGTCGTCCAGCGCACGGGATGGGGAAAGTCGGCCGTCTACTTCGTGGCCACCGCCCTGCTGCGTGAGCGGGGGGCGGGGCCGACATTGGTGGTGTCGCCGCTGCTGGCGCTCATGCGCGACCAGATCGCCGCCGCCCGCCGGGCGGGCATCGTGGCCGAGACCGTCAACTCGGCCAACACCGACGACTGGGCCGCCATCCACGAGCGGGTGGTGGCGGGCGCCGTGGACCTGCTGGTGGTCTCGCCCGAGCGGCTCAACTCACCCGGGTTCCGCGACGACGTGCTGCCCAAGATCACCGCGGAGATCGGCCTGCTGGTGGTGGACGAGGCCCACTGCATCTCCGACTGGGGCCACGACTTCCGCCCCGACTACCGGCGCATCCGCGACGTCCTGGCCGACCTCGGCGACGTCCCGGTGCTGGCGTGCACGGCGACGGCCAACGACCGGGTGGTGGCCGACGTGGCCGAGCAGCTGGGCACCGACCCCGTGGTCCAGCGGGGCGACCTCGACCGGGCGTCCCTCCACCTGTCGGTGGTCGAGCTGGGCCCCGCCGAGCGCCTCGCCTGGCTGGCCGAGCGCCTCCACGAGCTGCCGGGGTCGGGCATCGTCTACACGCTCACCGTGGCCGGCACCGAGCTGGTGGCCGACTGGCTGTCCCGGGCCGGCCACGCGGTGGCCGCCTACTCGGGGGCCACCGACCCGGCCGAGCGCGAGCGCATCGAGCAGGCGCTGCGGTCCAACGAGCTGCGGGCCGTGGTGGCCACCTCGGCGCTGGGCATGGGCTTCGACAAGGGCGACGTGGGCTTCGTCGTCCACCTCGGGGCGCCACCCTCCCCCATCGCCTATTACCAGCAGGTGGGCCGGGCCGGGCGGGCCGTCGACCGGGCCGAGGTCGTCCTGCTGCCCGGGACCGAGGACCGGGCGATCTGGGACTGGTTCGACTCGACGGCCTTCCCGCCCGAGGGCCTCGTGCGTCGGGTGCTCGACACGCTGGACGGCGCCGGCGGGGACGTGGTGGCGAACACGACCCTCGAGCAGCGGGTCAACCTGGGGCGGGGCCGGCTCGAGGCGCTGCTCAAGGTGCTCGACGTCGACGGGGCCGCGGCCCGGGAGCGCGGTGGCTGGCGGGGCACCGGCCGGCCGTGGCGCTACGACCGCGAGCGCTACCAGCGCGTGGCCGCCGCCCGCCGGGCCGAGCAGCAGGCGATGCTCGACTACGTCGCCACCCGCGGCTGCCGGATGCGGTTCCTGCGCGAGCAGCTCGACGACCCGTTCGTCGCCGGCGACTGCGGCCGCTGCGACCGGTGCACGGGCGCGCCGCCGCCCGCCCTGCCCGCCGACGTGGCCCCGGCCCGGGACCACCTCCGGGCCCAGGACCACCCGCTGCCGCCCCGCAAGCAGTGGCCCCGGGGCGTCGCCGTCGCCCGGGGCAACATCGCCGCGGCGGTGCGGGTCGAGGAGGGCCGGGCGCTGGCCACCGACGGTGACGGCGGCTGGTCGGGCCTGGTGGCCGACGTGCTCGACGGCGGCCGTCCGGTCGACGACGAGCTGGTGCGAGGCGTCGCGGCGATGCTCAAGCGCTGGCCGTGGGCCGCCCGCCCGACGTGGGTGACCTGGGTGCCGTCCCGCCGCCGGCCCGACGCGGTGCCCGAGCTGGCCCGCCGGCTGGGCGAGCTCGGCAAGCTGGCGGTGGTCGCGGCCGTGGCCCGCGACGGCGGCCCCGACCGGCCGCCCCAGGCCGACATGGGCAACTCGGCCCACCAGCTCGCGAACGTGTGGGACGCCTTCGCCGTCGCCACCCCCGCTGACGGGTGGCCCGCGGGCCCGGTGCTGCTGCTCGACGACGAGTGGCGCTCGGGGTGGACGGCGACGGTCGTGGGCGCCCGCCTGCGCGAGGCCGGCGCCGGGCCGGTGCTGCCGGCCGTGCTGCGCCGCCGCTGACACGCCCTAGTGTCGGGCCATGCGGATCGGGATCAACGCGTCGGGCCTGGTGGTGCTGGGGACGACGATCGACGGCTACGTCGACCACGCCGTGGCCGCCGAGGCGGACGGCTTCTCGTCGTGGTGGATGGCCCAGCTCGGGGTGCCCGACGCGCTCACGACCCTCGGCGTCGTCGGGCGGGCGACGGACACGATCGAGCTGGGCACCGCGGTCGTGCCCACGTGGTTCCGCCACCCGCTGATGCTGGCGGCCCAGGCGCTCACCACCCAGGAGATGGCCGGCGGGCGGCTGGCCCTCGGCATCGGCCTGGCCCACCAGTCCTCGATCGAGGGGACGCTGCGCATCCCGTTCGTGCGGCCGGCGCGGCACATGTCCGACTACCTGTCGGTGCTGCTCCCGGCGCTGGCCGATCGGCGGGTCGACCACGAGGGCGAGATCTGGTCGGGGGTGACCGACGGCATCGGCGGCGCCCCGGCCGAGGCCCCGTCCGTGCTGCTGGCGGCCATGGGCCCGCGCATGCTCGACCTGGCCGGGTCGCGCACCGACGGCACGGTGCTGTGGCTCAGCGGGCCCCGGGCCATCGACGACCACCTGCGCCCGGCCCTGACCGCCGCCGCCGAGCGGGCCGGGCGACCGGCGCCCCGCGTCGTCGCCAGCGTCCCCGTGTGCGTGACCGACGACCCCGACCCGGTGCGCGACCTCATCGCCACCCTCCTGGCCGGCTACAACGACCTGCCGTCCTACCGGGGCGTGATGGACAGCGAGGGCGTGGACGGCCCGGCCGGGGTGTCGATCGTGGGCGACGAGGCGGCGGTGCGGGCGGGGATCGCCCGGTTCGCCGCCGCCGGCACCACCGACTTCGCCCCGGTGGAGCTGGGCACCAACGACGACGAGACCGCCCGAACCCGGGACCTGCTCAAGGAGTTGGCGGCCGAGGGCTGAGCCGGCTCAGCCGCCGGTCGCGGCGTCGGCGCCGTCGGCGCCGTCGCCCAGCCCGACGAGGGCCGTGCGCAGCAGGCGCACCAGCTCGGCCTGCTGGCGGGGCGAGAGGGCGGCGAGGATGGCGCGCTCGGTGGCGAGGTGGGCGCCGACGACCTCGTCGACCAGCGCCACGCCGGCGGGCGTGAGGCGGACGATCACCTTGCGGCGGTCGGCGGCGGCGGCCCGCTCGACCAGACCCCGCTCGACCAGGCGGTCGATCCGGTTGGTGATCGCGCCGGTGGTCACCATCGACTGGCGGACCAGGTCGCCGGCGGTCAGCTCGTAGGGCTCGCCCGAACGGCGCAGGGTGGCGAGGACGTCGTACATCCAGCTCTCGATGCCGAAGCGGGCGAAATTGGCGGCCAGGCGCCGGTCCACCAGGCGGGACAACCG
>DASXRH010000361.1:0-3686 GCA_036506715.1 Acidimicrobiales bacterium | reverse complement strand
GGCAGACTGTCGTCGTGTCGCCGCCGCGGACGCTCAGCCAGAAGGTTTGGGATGCCCATCTCGTGCATGCTGCTGAGGGCGAGCCCGACCTGCTCTACATCGACCTCCACCTCGTGCACGAGGTCACCTCGCCCCAGGCCTTCGAGGGTCTGCGCCTGGCGGGCCGCACGGTCCGCCGGCCCGACCTCACCGTCGCCACCATGGACCACAACGTCCCCACCGCCGGGCTCGACCAGCCGATCTCCGACCCCATCTCGGCCCGGCAGATGGAGGTCTTGCGGGCCAACTGCGACGAGTTCGGCATCGTCTGTTTCGGCATGGGCCATCCCGACCAGGGCATCGTCCACATCATCGGGCCCGAACAGGGCCTCACCCAGCCGGGCATGACCATCGTGTGCGGCGACAGCCACACCTCGACCCACGGGGCCTTTGGGGCCCTCGCCTTCGGCATCGGCACCAGCGAGGTCGAGCACGTGTTGGCCACCCAGACGCTCCCCCAGCAGCGCCCGGGCACCATGGCCGTGACCGTCGAGGGCGACCTGCCGGCCGGGACGACGGCCAAGGACGTGATCCTGGCCATCATCGGCCGCATCGGCACCGGCGGCGGCATCGGCTCGGTCATCGAGTACCGGGGCTCCGCCATCCGCGCCCTCACGATGGAGGGCCGCATGACGGTCTGCAACATGTCGATCGAGGCCGGGGCCAAGGCCGGTCTGATCGCCCCCGACGACGTCACCTTCGCCTACGTCGAGGGCCGTCGCCACGCCCCGACCGGCGCCGCCTGGGAGCGCGCGCTCGACGACTGGCGCAGCCTGGCCACCGACGACGGCGCCGCCTTCGACAAGGCCGTCGATCTCGACGCGGCCGCCATCGCCCCCCACGTGTCTTGGGGCACCAACCCCGGTCAGGTCGTGCCGCTCGACGGGCTGATCCCGACGCCCGACAGCTTCGCCGACCCATCCGATCGCAACGCCGCCCAGCGGGCCCTCGACTACATGGGCCTCACGGGCGGCACGCCCGTGCGGGAGATCCCCATCGACACCGTGTTCATCGGGTCGTGCACCAACGGTCGCATCGAGGACCTCCGGGCCGTGGCCGCCGTCGCCGACGGGCGCAAGGTCGCCCCGGGGGTCCGCACCCTGGTGGTCCCGGGCAGCCATGCGGTCAAGGCCCAGGCCGAGGCCGAGGGGCTCGACACGGTGCTCACCGCCGCCGGCTTCGACTGGCGCGAGCCCGGGTGCTCGATGTGCCTGGCCATGAACCCCGACAAGCTGGCCCCGGGCGAGCGCGCGGCCTCCACCAGCAACCGCAACTTCGAGGGCCGCCAGGGCCGGGGCGGGCGCACCCACCTCGTCTCCCCCGCCGTGGCCGCCGCAACCGCCATCGCCGGCACGTTCGCCACGCCGGCCGACCTGGACTGAGGAGCCCAGCGCATGAACCCCGTCCGCATCGTCCAGGGCACCGCCGTCCCCCTTGACCGCTCCGATGTCGACACCGACCAGATCATCCCCGCCGAGTGGCTCAAGCGGGTCGAGCGCACCGGGTTCGGCCGGGGCCTGTTCGCCACCTGGCGCGACGACCGAGATTTCGTGATGAACGACGAGGCCTACGCCGGCGCCAGCATCCTGATCGGCGGCCCCAACTTCGGCACCGGGTCGTCCCGGGAGCACGCCGTGTGGGCGATCATGGACTACGGCTTCGCCGCCGTGGTCAGCCCCCGGTTCGGCGACATCTTCCGCAACAACGCCACCAAGAACGGCCTCGTACCGGTCGTGGTGCCGGCCGAGGTCGGCGAGGCGCTGCTGCGGGCCGTCGAAGCCGACCCGGCGCTCGAGATCACGATCGACGTCGAGCGGCGCACCCTGTCGGCCCCGGCGGCCGGGATCGAGTGCGCCTTCCCGCTCGACGACGGCACCCGCGAGCGGTTCCTGGAGGGGCTCGACGACATCGGCATCACCCTGCGCGACGCCGACGCCATCACCGACTACGAGGCGACCAGGTCCGACTGGCTCCCCGCCGCCAGCTGACCCGGACTGGCGGACGCACGACGAACCCGGCCGGCCCGGGCAGCCGACGGCCCCGGCGAACGGCCGCTGACCCGCGCGCCCAGCGCGATCAGCGCGCGGGAGCGAGGGGTGCCAGACGACCGACGACCACAGGCCAACCAGCCGCGATCAGAGGCCATGGACCAGCCCGCCGCCGCCAGCCCGCCGGGGCGCGAAGTGCCGCACGACCGGCCACCACAGGCCAGCCCACACCGACCCGCCCGCCCCGACCAGCCCACCGGAGCGGGAGGTGCCGCACGACCAGCGACCACGGGTCAGCTGCCAGCGGCCACAGGCCGGCGTCTGACCCGATGGCTTGGGCGGGTTGGCGGCTGCTAGCGGAATGTGTCCCGGCACAGGCCAGCGGCCACGTGGCGGCGGCCAGCGGCCGGTGCTCGCGACAGCGTCAGCGGGGCGGCGCCGGGCGGGTGGGTGGATGGGTGGTGCCGCCTCAGTGGTCGGCGAGGGTGCTCGGGATGTTGGTGACCGGGAGCGCCTGGCCGAGAACCACCGTGGTGCCGGCGCCGTCGCTGACCACCTCGACCCGGTCGACCAGGGCCTGCATGAGCGCCAGCCCCCGGTGGCTGGTCGCCTCGGGCGACGGCATGCGGGGCCGCTCCGGGGGGACGAAGCCCTCGCCGTGGTCGGACACCGTGATGGTGCAGTTGGACCCCCGCACCACCAGGCTGACGCCGAAGGCGTCGCCGGTGGCGTGCAGGATCGCGTTGTTGCAGGCCTCGGCCACGGCCAGCACCAGCGGGTCGAGGGTGTCGGCCGGCGCGCCCGCCGACCGCAGGGCGTGGCGTACGAACGCGCGAGCCGCCGGCACGGCATCGCGCTCGCGGCGGAACCGCGTGCTCGTTCGCACATCCATCGCCGCTCGCCGTACCCTCCCCGGGCATCTCACAAACTCCGGGGCCCGCCGCCGGTCCACGCGCGCCGAGTGGGCGCGCACCGTAGTGTCAGTACCGCCATCCGTCGTCGAGCAGATCCGCTGATGCCATGGACACACGACCGCCCGTCACGATGACCGCCCCCGCCGAGCGTGGCTCGGTGCGCCTGGCCCGCATCCTGGCGGCCGGCGTCGCCGCCGACGCCGGGCTCAGCATCGACGACACCGAGGACCTCCGGGTGGCCGTCAGCGAGCTTGTGGCCCTGCTCGTCGACGGCCTCGACGACGCCCACGAGTCCATCGTCGTGCGCTTCCGCGCCGGCGACGGCCAGGTCGCCGTCGACGGCGAGCGGCCGGCCGTGGCCTCCCACCTCGATACGACCGTGGTGGACGACCTGGCGCTCGAGATCCTCCGGGTGGTCGTCGACGATCACAGCTTCGAGGCCGGCACGTCCGGCCGCCGCTTCCACCTCGTGAAGCGCTCCCGCGTGCGCACATGACCGACCCCCGGGGCCGCTCCCCCGCCCCGCTGGACCAGCTGTTCATGACCTACCGCGCCACCGAGGAGCGTGCGGTCCGCAACCAGCTGGTCGAAGCCCACCGCGGCCTGGCGGCATCGATCGCCAAGGACTACCGCGGCCGAGGCGTCGACCTGGACGACCTGGTGCAGATCGCAATGCTCGGCATGCTCAAGGCGGTCGACCGCTTCGACCCCGCCCGGGGCATCCCCTTCTCGTCCTTCGCCAGCC
>DASXRH010000360.1:0-5184 GCA_036506715.1 Acidimicrobiales bacterium | reverse complement strand
TCGATCTCGTGCCGGGCGGCGAGGTGTTCCGGGCCATGGCGGTGGAGCGGGGGATGAGCCTCCCCGAGTTCGGCCGCTACGCCGCCGAGCACCCCGAGGTCGACGTCGAGCTGGACTCCCGGCTGGCGGCCCGGGCCCGCGCGGGGGGCGTGCTGATCGAGTCCCGCCTCGCCGGCTGGATCGCCCACCACGAGGCGCTGGCGTCGGTGCGGGTGTGGATCGACTGCGACCCCGCCGTGCGCGCCGCCCGCGTCGCCGAGCGCGAGGGCGTGACCCTCGCCCTGGCCGAAGCCGACAACGACGAGCGCCAGCACGTCGAGCGGGCCCGCTACCTGGCCGTCTACGGCATCGACATGGCGGACCTGTCGATCTACGACCTCGTCCTCGACTCGACGTCCACCGATCCCGCCGAGCTGGCCGAGCGGATCGTCGCGCAGGCGAAGGCGTCCGGCTGATCGCGGGGGATTGCACGGTCCGTGGCGCCGGCCGGGTACGCTTGTCCGTCGACTCCCGGACCGGCTGCACGAGGTGCGCGCCCCTATGGCATCCCGCCAAGACACCATGATGAACCCGTCGATCGAGGAGCTCCTCGACCGCTCGGGCTCCAAGTTCTCCCTGGTCACGCTCAGCGCCATGCGCGCCCGGCAGATCAACGCCTACTTCAACCAGCTGGGCGAGGGCCTCGGCTCCATCGTGCCGCCCCAGGTCACCTCCGTGGCCCGCAAGCCGCTCTCCATCGCCTTCGAGGAGATCGCCGGCGACAAGATCGTCATGGTCCAGGGCGGCGAGGGGGCCGTGGGTGACGAGACCGGGTCCGCGGACGCCGAGGCGCCCGAGGCCGAGTAGGCGCCGGTGCTCGACGGGCGCCGCATCGTCCTCGGCGTGTCGGGCGGCATCGCCGCCTACAAGGCCATCGACGTGTGCCGCCGCCTGGTCGACCGGGGCGCCCACGTCGTGCCCGTGCTCACCCGGGGCGCCACCCGCTTCGTGGGCACGACCACGTTCTCCGCGCTGGCGTCCGAGCGGGCCCACACCTCGCTGTTCCACGACGCCGACCCCATCCCCCACACCCGGCTCGGGCGGTCCGCCGACCTGGTGGTGGTGGCGCCGGCCACCGCCCGGGTGCTGGGCACCTACGCGGCCGGCATCAGCAACGACCTGCTGACCGCCACCCTGCTGGCCACCGAGGCGCCGGTCGTCGTGTGCCCGGCCATGCACACCGAGATGTGGCAGCACCCCGCGGTGCAGGACAACATCGCCACGCTGGTGCGCCGGGGCGTGCACGTGGTGGCGCCCGAGGAGGGCCGGCTGGCCGGCGGCGACGTCGGCCCGGGCCGCCTGGCCGCCCCCGAGAGCATCGTGGCCGCCTGCGAGGCGGCCCTGGCCCCCTCGCTCGACCTGGCCGGCCTGCACGTGGTCGTGACCGCGGGGGGCACCCGCGAACCCATCGACCCGGTGCGCTTCATCGGCAACCGCTCGTCGGGCAAGCAGGGCCACGCCCTGGCCGCCGAGGCCGCGGGCCGCGGCGCCAAGGTCACCCTGGTCACCACCACCACGCTGCCGGTGCCGCCCGGGGTCGACGTCGTACGGGTCGAGACCGCGGCGCAGATGGACGAGGCCGTGCGCGACACCGCCCCGTCGGCCGACGTCGTGGTCATGGCGGCCGCCGTGGCCGACTTCCGCCCGGCCACCGTGGCCGACCGCAAGATCAAGAAGCAGGCAGGGGTGCCCGAGATCGCCCTGGTGCCCACCGTCGACATCCTGGCCGGGCTCGGCGCCGGCAAGCGCCCCGGGCAGACGCTGGTCGGGTTTGCTGCAGAGACCGACCAGGTGCGGCAGAATGCAGCGTCCAAGCTCGTGGCCAAGGGGGCGGATCTCATCGTCGCCAACGATGTCACGGCTCCGGGCGCTGGGTTCGAGCACGACACCAACCAGGTCGTGATCCTCGATGCCGACGGCACTGAGCGCGAGGTGCCGCTGGCGGACAAGCGGGCTGTCGCCCGCGCCGTGTTCGATGCAGTCCGAGACAGGAGACTTCCACAGTGAGCCGCTGGACCTTCACGTCCGAGTCCGTCACCGAAGGCCACCCCGACAAGCTGGCCGACCAGATCAGCGACTCGATCCTCGACGCGATCCTCACGCAGGACCCGGTGGCCCGCGTGGCCTGCGAGACCATGGTCACCACCGGCCTGGCCATCGTGGCCGGCGAGATCACCACCTCGGCCTACGTCGAGATCCCGTCGATCGTGCGCGACACCATCAAGGGCATCGGCTACGACCGCGAGTCGGTGGGCTTCGACGGCAACACCTGCGGCGTCGTCACCTCGATCGACCCCCAGTCGCCCGACATCGCCCAGGGCGTCGACACCGCCTACGAGAAGCGCACCGCGGGCGCCGAGGAGGACCTCGACAGCCAGGGCGCCGGCGACCAGGGGATGATGTTCGGCTACGCGGTCGACGAGACCGAGGACCTCATGCCGCTGCCGATCTGGCTGGCCCATCGGCTGGCCCACCGGCTGAGCGAGGTCCGCAAGGCCGGCATCCTGCCCTACCTGCGGCCCGACGGGAAGACCCAGGTCACCTTCGACTACGAGCAGGGCGTGCCCGTCGCCCTCAAGACCGTGCTCATCTCCACCCAGCACCAGCCCGGCCTCGACGCCGAGACGCTGATCAAGCCCGACCTGATCGAGCACGTGATCCGCCCGCTCGTGCCGCCGCAGTTCCAGGACGACGACTTCTCGGTCCTGGTCAACCCCACCGGCAGCTTCGAGCTGGGCGGCCCCCACGCCGACTGCGGCCTCACCGGGCGCAAGATCATCGTCGACACCTACGGCGGCGCCGCCCGCCACGGCGGCGGGGCGTTCTCGGGCAAGGACCCGTCCAAGGTCGACCGCTCGGCCGCCTACGCCGCCCGCTGGGTGGCCAAGAACCTCGTGGCCGCCGGGGCCGCCAGGCGGGCCGAGGTCCAGGTGGCCTACGCCATCGGCGTGGCCCGGCCCGTGTCGCTCCTGGTCGAGACGTTCGGCACCGAGACCGTCGACCCGGCGAGGATCGCCCCGGCCGTCACCGACGTGTTCGACCTGCGCCCGGCCGCCATCCTGCGCGACCTCGACCTGCGCCGGCCCATCTACCGCAAGACGGCCGCCTACGGTCACTTCGGGCGCAACGACAAGGAGTTCTCCTGGGAGCAGACCACCCGGGTCGACGAGCTCAAGAGCGCCCTGGGTCTCTGAGCCCGGGCACCCTGCTCGACAACCAGGTGGCGGCCGGGCCGGTCGTGCGCGTCCTGCCCGACGAGCCGGCCATCGCCAAGACGTTCGACTACCTGGTCCCCGAGTCGCTCGGGGACCAGGTGCGCGTCGGGGACCGGGTGCGGGTGGCGCTGGCAGGCCGGCGGGTCGGCGGCTGGGTGGTGGCCACTGGTGTCGAGCCCCCGCCGGGGGTGGCGCTGCGCCCGCTGGCCCGCTGGTCGGGGCGCGGGCCCACCCCCGACCTGATCGCGCTGGCCGACTGGGCCGCCTGGCGCTGGGCCGGCCGGCCCGCCTCGTTCCTGCGTACCGCCTCGCCCGAGCGGGTGGTGGCGGGGCTGCCGGCGGCCCGCCCCCGGGGGCCGGCGCCCGCCGTGCCCGACACGGCGGCCGGCCGGCTGGCGGCGGCGGCGCTGGGCCACGACCGGTCCGTGCTGCGGCTGCCCCCGGCCGCCGACCCCGCCGATGTGGCCCTGGCTGCCGCCGCGAGGGGGAACGCGCTGGTGCTGTGCCCGACGGCGGCCCGGGCCGGGGCGGTCGCCGGCCGGCTGCGCCGGGCCGGCGTGGCCGTCGCCCTCCACCCCCGGGACTGGGCGGCGGGTGCGGCGGGCGCCACGGTCGTGGGCACCCGGGCCGCGGCGTGGGCGCCCGTGGGCGGGCTGACGGCCGTGGTGGTGGTGGACGAGCACGACGAGGCCCACCAGCAGACCCAGGCGCCCACCTGGCACGCCCGCGACGTGGCGGCCGAGCGGGCCCGGCGGGCCGGGGTGCCGTGCCTGCTGACCTCGCCGGTCCCGTCGCTGGAGGCGCTGGGTTGGGGCACGCTGGTCACCCCGACCCGGGCCGACGAGCGGGCCGGCTGGCCCATCGTCGACGTGGTCGACATGCGCCGCCAGGATCCCCACACCGGTCTGCTGCCGCCGCCGCTGGTCCGCCTGCTGCGCAGCGACCGCCGGGTGCTGTGCGTGCTCAACCGCACGGGGCGGGCCCGGCTGCTGGCCTGCGCCGCCTGCGGCGAGCTGGCCCGGTGCGAGCGGTGCGGGGCCAACGTCACCCAGCCCGACGAGGCCACGCTGGCCTGCGTGCGCTGCGGGGCCGAGCGGCCCGTGGTGTGCCCCCACTGCGGCGCGGGCCGGTTCAAGGCACTACGCCAGGGCGTGAGCCGGGTGCGGGACGAGATCGAGGCGCTGGTGGGCGAGCCGGTGACCGAGCTGTCGGGCCCGGCAGCCGAGCGGGGCGAGCGGCCCGCGAGCCGGGTGGTCGTGGGCACCGAGGCAGCGCTGCACCAGGCGGCCGGAGCCGACGTGGTCGCCTTCCTCGACCTCGACCAGGAGCTGCTGGCCCCCCGCTACCGGGCTGCCGAGCAGGCCCTGGCCCTGCTGGCCCTGGCGGCCAGGGTGGTGGGGGGCAAGGCCGGGGGCGGGCGGGTGGTGGTCCAGACCCACCTGCCCCGCCACGAGGTGGTGCAGGCGGCGCTGCACGCCGACCCGGCCCGGGCCGCCGCCGCGGAGCTCGACCGGCGCCGGCTGCTGGGCTTCCCGCCGGCCACCGCGCTGGCCGAGGTGTCGGGCCCGGCGGCGGGCGCGTTCGTCGCTGCGCTGGGGGCGCCGCTCGGCGTCGAGGTCCTCGGACCGGCCGACGGCCGGTGGCTGGTGCGGGCGCCCGACCACGCATCGCTGGCCGACGTCCTGGCCGCCGTCGACCGCCCGGCGGGGCGGCTGCGGGTGGCCGTCGACCCCCCGCGCATCTGAGCCCATAGAGTCCGCAGCGTGCGGACGATCGAGTGGGACGACGGTGCCATCGTCGTGGTCGATCAGACGGCGCTGCCCCGCGAGTTGCGCACCCTGGCGCTGACCGACGTCGACGCGCTCGTGGCCGCCATCCGTCGCCTGGCCGTGCGGGGCGCGCCGGCGCTCGGCGCCGCCGGCGCCCTCGG
>DASXRH010000359.1:0-6073 GCA_036506715.1 Acidimicrobiales bacterium | reverse complement strand
TGCGCGCCGTGCTGGCCACCATCGACCCCGACATCGACTACAGCGGCCGGGCCGTGCCGGACCGCCGCCCGCTCGACGAGCACGGCGACCACCGCAACATCGCCGCCGTGGCGGCCGACACCGACCGCTACGACCGGCCCGTCGTCGTGGTCGCCACCCCGTGCCTGCGTGAGGACGGCTAGCGCCGACGGGCGCGCACAGTCGTCACAGCTAGGCCAGCCAGACCCGCACCAGGTCGCGCAGCCGGTCGATTCCGACGCCGGTGGTGGCGCTCACCCACACGATGTCGCCCCGCTCGAGGTCGCACGCCGCCGCCACGTCGCGCTTGCGCCGCTCGCGCTGCGCCGACCGCACCTTGTCGTGCTTGGTCGCCACCACCGTGTGCGGCAGGGCGTGGGACCGCAACCACCCGAGCATCTGCTGGTCGAGCTTGGTCGGCCCGATCTCGCCGTCGATCAGCACCACCACCATGGCCAGCGGCTCGCGCCCGAGCAGGTAGCCCTCGATCATCCCCCGCCACGACGCCCGCGTCCCCTTGGACACCGCCGCGTAGCCGTAGCCGGGGCAGTCGACCATCGTGGCCCCGTCGGCCGGGTCGCCGACCGTGAAGCAGTTGAGCAGCTGCGTCCGCCCCGGCGTCTTGGACACGTGGGCGAGCCCCTTGCGCCCGCTCAGCGCGTTGAGCAGCGACGACTTCCCCACGTTGGACCGCCCGACCACCGCGACCTCGGCCCGGGACGGCGGCAGGGCCCCCACGGCCGGCGCCGAGGTCACGAAGTCGAGGGCGAGGGGTGGGCTCACCGCCCCATCATCACCGACGCCGCCACCACCGGCGTGCGGGCCACGATCGCCGAGTTGACGACCTCGCCGGCCGGCCGCACCACCTCCACGGGCCTGTGGCGGTCAGGCCAGGGCGGCCCGCAGCATCTCGCTGGTCTCGTCGATGGCGGCCTTGCCCTCGGGCACGAAGTCGCCCATGGAGAAGAAACCGTGGATCATGCCGTCGTAGCGGGAGGTGGTGACGTCGACGCCGGCGGCGGCCAGCCGGGACGCGTAGGCCTCGCCCTCGTCGCGCAGCGGGTCGAACTCGGCGGTGACGACCAGCGCCGGCGGCAGCCCGGCCAGCGCCTCGTCGGGCGCGTGCAGCACCGAGGCCGCCGGCTCGGTGGCCCGGTCGCGATCGCCCATGTAGTGGTCCCAGAACCAGGCCATCGTGGCCTTGGTCAGGAAGTAGCCGTCGCCGTTCTCGTCCATGGACGGCTCGCCCAGCGTGCCGTCGGTGACCGGGTAGACGAGCACCTGCGCCCGCAGCGCCGGGCCGGTGTCGCGCAAGGCCAGGGCCACGGCGGCCGCCAGGTTGCCGCCGGCCGAGTCGCCGGCGACGGCGAGGCGGGCCGGGTCGACGTCGATCTCGGCGCCGTGGTCGGCCACCCAGCGCACGGCGGCCAGGCAGTCGTCCAGCGGGGCGGGGAACGGGTGCTCGGGCGCCAGCCGGTAGTCGACCGACACGACGGTGGCGCCGCTGCCGGAGGCCAGGGCCCGCACGGTGCTGTCGTGGGTCTCGAGGTCGCCGATGACCCACCCACCGCCGTGGAAGTAGACGAGGACCGGCCGGGGCCCGGGCTCGGTCGTGGGGACGTAGACCCGCACCGGGATGTCGCCGCCGGGGCCGGGGACGGTGCGGTCGGTCACCGAGGCCATCTCGGCCTTCGAGCCGGTGGCGTTCAACATCGCGTACGCCTCCCGCATGGCCTGCGGGGTCATCTCCTCGATCGGCACGTCGTCGACGGCCGCAAGGAGATCGAGGATGGTCTGGACCTCGGGCGTGACCGGCATCTGCTCCCCCTCACCTGGCTGACGCGCTCGTCATCCTTGCACGCGGCTGGTGGCCTCGCGCCGATCAGCCCGCCCCGTAGAACAGCCGCTCGACCACGTGCCGGGCCCGCCGGGTCACCCGGCGGTAGTCGTCCCGCAGGCTGGCGGCCGTGGTGTCGAGCGACCGGGCCAGGTGCGACAGGTCGGTCTGGCGGGTGGGCAGCGAGTCGGGCGCCGCCGGCGCCGACCCCACCAGCCACCACCGGTTCCGGGTGCGCTCGCAGAACCGGTAGGCCGCCCGCAGCACCGCAGCGTCGTCGGCGCCGATCGCCCCCGCGGCCTCCAGCTCGTCGAGGGCCCGCAGCGTCGACGGCTCGCGGATGCCCGTCCGCAGCTGCAGCAGCTGGACCGTCCACTCGACGTCGGACAGCGACCCGCGACCCAGCTTGAGGTGGAACTCGGGGTCCTCGCCGGGCGGGATGCGCTCCCGCTCGATGCGGGCCTTCATCCGCCGGATCTCCCGCTCCTGCTCGGCGCCGAACGGCCGCTCCCACACGGCCTCGGCCAGCAGGTCGCCGAACCGGCGCCCCAGGTCGTCGTCCCCCGCCACGCACCGCGCCCGGGTCAGCGCCTGACGCTCCCACGTCTGCGCCCAGCGGTCGAGGTAGGCGTGGTAGCCGTCGAGGCTGCGGGACAGCGGGCCCTGGCGACCCTCGGGCCGCAGGCCGGCGTCGATGGGGTAGATGCGCTGGGCCGGGGTCGTCCCGCCCACGAACCGGACCACGCCCGCGGCCAGCCGCAGGGCCTCCTCGTGGTCCGCCGGCGTCGTCCCCTCGTGGACGAACAGCACGTCGAGGTCGCTGGCGTAGGACAGGTCGCCGCCGGCGAAGCGTCCCATCGCCACCACCGAGAACGGCACCTGCGGGTCGAGCTGGGCCAGCGCCGTCGCCACCGTGGCCTCGGCCACCGCCGTCAGGTCGTTGCCCACCCTGGCCACGTCGGCCTCGTCGAACACGTCCCGGGCCGCGATGCCCAGCAGGTGGCGCAGCCGCCAGCGGCGCAGCGCCTGCTGGCGGTGGTCCCGGTCGTCGCGCCACGACAGCGTCTGGGTGGCCGAGGCCACCAGCGCGCCCCGGTCGCGGGTCAGGAGCTGGTCGGGGGTGGCCAGCCGGGGGATGAGGTCGGGGTTGGCCACCAGCGCGTCGCCCAGCAGCCCGCTGGTCCCCAGCAGCTCGCACAGCCGGCGGGCCACCTCGGGGCTGTCCCGGAAGGCCTGGGCCAGCCCGACCGCCTGCTGCTCGCCCGCCGCCAGCTTGCGCAGGCCGAGCAGGCCGAGGTCGGGATCGGGCGACGTCGACAGCCAGTCGAGGACCAGCGGCATGAGCTGGCGCATCATCCGCGACGAGCGGGTCAGGCCCCGGGTCAGCTCGCGCACCGCCGCCCGGGTGCGGTCGGCGTCGGCGAACCCGAAGCTGGCCAGGGCGTCGGCCGCCGCCTCGGGAGACAGGGGCCCGGCGCCGGCCAGCGCGTCGAGCAGCGGCCGGAAGTACAGCCGCTCGTGGATCGACCGCACCTGGTTGCGCCGGCGGGCCAGGTCGCGGTCGAACAGCTCGGTGGGCCCCGCGTCCCGGGTGCCGCGGTAGCCGAGGACCCGGGCCACCCGGCGCCGCTGGTCGCGGTCGGCGGGCAGCGTGTGGGTCTGGCGGTCGTCCTCGATCTGCAGCGCGTGCTCGACCTCGCGCAGGAACCGGTAGGCGTCGGCCAGGCCCCGGGCGTCCCCGGGGGCGACGTAGCCGGCCGCGCCCAGCTCGGCCAGGGCGACGAGCGTGGTGGGCGAGCGCAGCTCGGGGTCGGACCGGCCGTGGACCAGCTGGAGCGTCTGCACCGCGAACTCGATGTCGCGGATGCCGCCGGGGGCCCGCTTGACCTCGCGGTCGGCGGTGCCCTGGCGGACGACCTCGGCCTCGGCCCGGGCCTTGAGCGCCCGCAGCGACCGCAGGTCGTCGGACGTGAGCCGCCGGCCCCACACGGCCGACGCCGCCGCCGACGCCCACTCGCGCCCCACCGCGGCGTCGCCGGCCACCGGGGCCGCCTTGAGCAGGGCCTGGAACTCCCACGGCTGGGCCCAGCGGTTCCAGTAGGTGACATAGCTGTCGACCGAGCGGGTGAGCGCCCCGTCCCGGCCCTCGGGGCGCAGGTTGGCGTCGACCCGGTAGCAGCGGCGGGCGATGTCGAGCACGGCCCGGGCGCCGCGCGGGTCGCCGTCCACGAACATCAGGTCGACGTCGCTGGCATAGTTGAGCTCGCGGCCGCCCAGCTTGCCCATGCCCACCACCGCCATCCCCTCGACTCCGGCCAGGCGCACCGCCGCCTCCAGCACCCCGCCGGCCAGGTCGGCCAGCGCCGCCATCGTGCCCTCGAGCGTGTCCCGGCCCAGCAGGTCGCGGGCGGTGATGCGCAGCTGGGCCAGGCGCTTCCACCGCACCAGCTCCCCCGGGTCGCCGGCGGCGGGGCCGCCGGGCGCCGGTGCGTCGAGGTCGGCGAGGACGTCGAGCGCGGCGGCGTCGGTCTCGATCAACCGGGTGGCGGCCCGGCTGGCGGCGACCACCGCCACCAGGGCCTCGGCCAGGCTGGGCGACGCGGCCAGCCGCTCGGCCACGTCCCCGTCCAGGCGTCCCAGGGCGGCGCGGACGGCGCCGGGATCGGCGCTGTGCTCGACCAGGTCCGCGAGGTCCACGGGACGAGTCTGCCCCCGACCGCCGGGTTCCCGCCCCGGGAAACCTACGCTTGAGGCATGGCCCGCCTGCGCGTCGCGCTGTGCCAGATCAACACCACCGTCGGCGACCTCGACGGCAACGTCGACCGGGTGGTGGCCGCCCTGGACGAGGCCGAGGCGGCCGGCTGTGACCTGGCCGTCTTCCCCGAGCTGGCCCTGACCGGCTACCCACCCGAGGACCTGCTGTTGAAGCCGGGGTTCGTGGCCGACAACCGCCGGGCGCTCGACCGGGTGGCCGCGGCCACCCACGCCTGCGCCGCCGTGGTGGGCTACGTCGACCAGGGCCGCGACCTCTACAACGCCGCGGCGGTGTGCGCCGGCGGCGAGGTGCGCGCCACCTACCGCAAGCGCAACCTGCCCAACTACGCGGTGTTCGACGAGCAGCGCTACTTCGCCCCCGGCTCCGGCGACTCGCCGCTGGTGGAGGTGGGCGGCGTGCGGGTGGGCGTGTCGATCTGCGAGGACGCCTTCAGCCCCAACGGACCCATCGCCGCCCAGGCGGCCGGGGGCGCCGAGCTGGTCGTCAACATCAACGCCTCGCCCTACTACGCCAACCGGCTCGCCGAGCGCGAGCGCATGCTGGCCACCCGGGCGTCCGACGCCGCGTGCGCCCTCGTCTACGTCAACCAGGTCGGCGGGCAGGACGAGCTCGTGTTCGACGGGGCGTCGATGGTGTTCGACAGCCACGGCGAACTGGTGGCCCGGGGCCACCAGTTCGTCGAGGAGACCGTCGTCTGCGACATCGAGGTCCAGCCCGCCTTCCGCAAGCGGCTGCTCGACCCCCGGGGCCGGGCCCCCGAGGCGCCGCTGCCGGTCGTCAAGATCTCGTCCGAACCGCGGGTCACCGATCCGACCGACGTACGTCGACCCGAGGTCGTCGACCGCCCCGGCCCGGTGCGCGAGGTGTACGAGGCGCTGGTGCTCGGTACCCGCGACTACGTGCGCAAAAACGGCTTCACCGACGTGGCCATCGGGCTGTCGGGCGGCATCGACTCGTCGCTGGTGGCGGTCATCGCCGCCGACGCCGTCGGCGCCGAGCACGTCCACGGCGTGCTCATGCCGTCGCGCTACTCGTCCGACCACTCCTTGACCGACGCCGAGAAGCTGTGCGCCGAGCTGGGCATCGACCACCGGGTGGTGCCCATCGAGGCCGCCCACGCCGCCTTCGGTGAGATGCTCGCCCCGAGTTTCGCCGGCCTCGACCCCGACATCACGGAGGAGAACCTCCAGTCCCGCATCCGGGGCGTGGTGCTCATGGCGCTGTCGAACAAGTTCCGGGGCTGGCTTGTGCTGACCACCGGCAACAAGAGCGAGATGGCCGTCGGCTACTCGACGCTCTACGGCGACACGGCCGGCGGGTTCGCGGTCATCAAGGACGTGCCGAAGACGCTGGTCTACGAGCTGTGCCGCGACCGCAACGCCCGGGCGGGGCGCCCGCTGGTGCCCGAGAGCGTGCTGAACAAGCCGCCGTCGGCCGAGCTG
>DASXRH010000358.1:0-4459 GCA_036506715.1 Acidimicrobiales bacterium | reverse complement strand
GACCGGCTGCTGCGCGACTACGCCGGCCGGCCCTCGCTGCTCACCGAGTGCGCCAACCTGTCCGAGCAGCTCGGCTGCCGGGTGCTGCTCAAGCGCGAGGACCTCAACCACACCGGCTCGCACAAGATCAACAACGTGCTGGGCCAGGCCCTGCTGGCCAAGCGGATGGGCAAGACCCGGCTGGTCGCCGAGACCGGCGCCGGCCAGCACGGCGTGGCCGCCGCCACTGCCGCCACGCTGCTCGGGCTCGAGTGCACGGTGTACATGGGCGAGGTCGACATGGCCCGCCAGGCCCTCAACGTGTTCCGCATGCGGCTGCTGGGGGCCGAGGTGCGGCCGGCCTCCTCGGGCAGCCGCACGCTGAAGGACGCCGTCAACGAGGCGCTGCGCGACTGGGTGGCGACGGTCGAGTCCACCCACTACTGCCTGGGCTCGGCCATGGGGCCCCACCCCTACCCGTTCATGGTGCGCGAGCTGCAACGGGTCATCGGCGACGAGGCCCGCGAGCAGTGCCGTGCGCGCCTCGGCCGCGACCCCGACGTGGTGGTGGCGTGCGTCGGCGGCGGGTCCAACGCCATCGGCATCTTCTCGGGGTTCGCCGAGCTGCCCCACGTGGCGCTGCTCGGCGCCGAGCCCGCCGGCGGCGCCGCCGTCGGTCACGGCATCCCGGGGGTGGTCCACGGGTCGAAGTCGTTCCTGCTCCAGGACGAGGCGGGCCAGGTGCTCGAGGCCGAGTCGGTGTCGGCCGGGCTCGACTACCCGGGCGTGGGTCCCGAGCACGCCCACCTGGCCGCCAGCGGCCGGGCCCGCTACGAGTCGGTGACCGACGCCGAGGTGCTCGCCGCCTTCGAGCTGCTGGCCCGCACCGAGGGCATCATCCCGGCCCTCGAGTCGGCCCACGCCCTGGCCCTGGTCGCCCGGGAGCGGGCGAGCCTGGCCGGCCAGGTCGTGCTGATCAACATGTCCGGCCGGGGCGACAAGGACGTGGCCCAGGTGGCGCGGCTGGTGGGCGCCGACCTGTCGGGCACCGAGGGCGAGGTGGCCGGATGAGCCCCGCCACCGATGCCGCCACGGGCCGGCGCGAGTCCCGCCTGCGGTCGGCCCGGGACAGCGGCCGCAAGCTGCTCGCCCCGTACGTGACCGGCGGCCTGCCCGGCTGGGAGCGCACCGTCGAGGCGTGCGCCGCGGCCGGCGCCGATGTCATCGAGGTCGGCATCCCGTTCTCCGATCCGGTGATGGACGGCCCGACCATCCAGGAGGCGTCGGCGCGGGCGCTGGCCGCCGGCGCCACCCCCCAGGACGTCGTGGGAGCCATGGGCACCATCGAGACGGGCGGGGTCCCGCTGGTGGTGATGACCTACTACAACATCGTCTACCGCTACGGCCACGAGCGCTTCGCCGCCTCGCTGGCCGCCGCCGGGGTGGTGGGGGCCATCGTCCCCGACCTCCCGCTGGAGGAGGTGGGCGGGTGGGCGGCCGCGGCCGACGACGCGGGGGTCGAGACCGTGCTGCTGGCCGCGCCCACCGGGTCCGACGAGCGGCTGGCCCGGATCTGCGCCCGCTCCCGGGGCTGGGTGTACGGCGTGGGGCTGCTGGGCGTGACCGGCGAGCGGGCCGAGCTGGCCCGCAGCGCCCTCGAGATCGCCCGCAGGCTCAAGGGCCTCACCGACCTGCCGGTGCTGGTGGGCGTCGGCGTGTCGACCCCGGCCCAGGCCGCCGAGGTGGCGGCGGTGGCCGACGGCGTGGTCGTGGGCTCGGCGCTGGTCCGGCGGCTGCTCGACGGCGGCGGGCCCGAGGCGGCGGGGGCGTTCGTGGCCGAGCTGCGGGCCGGCCTCGACTCGGCCGGCTGACCGCGGCGCGCTCGGTTGACACGGCTCCTCCCGCCCCCGTACAAACCAGGCGCCAATCTCGGGAGGTATCGATCTGTAGGGATCGGGCCACGGCCTCGCCTATCGGCACGGCCTCGGAGTCCCATGGCAGGGAGACGGACGTGACGGCGGTCAGGGCCAGCCACGACGACCAGTCCGCGTCGCCGGCCCGCAGCCGGGCGCTCGGGCTGATCCCGTGGGTGCCGGCCGCCCGCCGGCGGGGGCTGACCGACGTCCACGTCGTCATGCTGGCCCTGCTCAGCGCGGCGGCGTTCTTCGACGGCTACGACACCAGCATCCGGTCCGTGGCGCTGACCCAGATCCGGGGCGACCTCGGACTGACCAAGTCGGCGGCGTCGGCGCTGATGGCCGTCGTCTACTTCGGGGCGCTGCCGGCCATGGCGGTGACCCGGTGGGCCGACCGGGTGGGCCGGCGGCGCATGCTGCTGATCTCGATCGTCGGCTACGCCTCGTTCTCGGGCCTGACCGCACTGGCGCCCAACGCCGGCGTCTACGCGGCCTTCCAGTTCCTCCAGCAGGTGTTCCTGGTGGCCGAGTCGGCCCTGGTGTGGACGATGGCGGCCGAGGAGCTGCCGGCCGACGCCCGGGGGTTCGGGTTCGGGGTCCTCGGCATGAACATCGCCCTCGGCACCGGGTTCGCCGCCATCATCTACGGCGGCGTCTTCGACCCGGCCGGCATCTCGTGGCGGTGGCTGTACGTCGTCGGGGTGCCGCCGCTGCTGCTGGTGGCGGTGCTGCGCCGCCGGTTGGGCGAGAGCCACCGGTTCGAGGCCGCCCGCGACGGCGGCCGGCTGGTCGACACCTGGCGCCGCATCCTGGACCCGCCCCACCGCCGCTGGCTGGTTCTGGTGGTGGTCGTGACCTTCCTGCTCCAGCTGACCCAGCAGGCCCAGACCTTCGCCCTCGACTTCCTCCAGACCGACCGGGGGCTCAGCGCCTCGACGGCAGCGGGGATGCTGGTGGTGGCCGGGCTGCCCGGCATCCCCATCATGGTGGCGGCCGGCGGGCTGTCCGACCGGTTCGGCCGCCGGGTGGTGGGCTGCGGCTTCGCGTTCATGACCATGATCGGCGGCGCCGGGTTCTTCTGGCTGCCGTCCGACTGGGGGGTGCCGGCGCTGCTGCCCTGCATGTCGCTGACGCTGGTGGGGTCGATGGCGTCGTTCCCCGTGATCCAGACCTACACGGCCGAGCTGTTCCCCACGGCGCTGCGGGGGTCGGCCAGCTCGTGGTCCAGCACGGCCGGCGTACTGGGCCGCACGGCCAGCCTCGGGTTGGCGGCCGTGCTGCTCACCGGGTTCAGCCAGTCGGCGACCGCCACCTTCCTCGGCATCGGGCCGGTGCTGGCCGTGGTGCTCATCGCCACCCGGTTCCCCGACACGCACGGCCGCGAGCTGGAGGACACCAGCGGCGAGGGCGATGGTGCGGTGGCGGCCGGGCCGGTGGTGCTGCCCCCGGCGGTGGCCGGGGCCGAGGCGGTCGACGCCGCCCTCTAGCCCTCGTCGCCCTCGTCGCCCTCCGGCTCGGCGTCGCCCGTGCGCAGGCGCTCGTGGAGGAAGGTGAGCGTGCGCTCCCACGCCACCCGGGCGGCCGCCTCGTCGTAGGCGTCGCGGTCCTCCTCGAAGAACCACTGCCGGGTGCCGGGGTAGTGGTGGAAGGTGACGTCCTTGCCGAGGACGTGAAGGTCGGCCTCGAGCAGCGTGAGCTCGTCGTCGTCGACGTAGGGGTCGACCTCGGCGAAGTGACCGAGGAACGCCGAGGTGGCGGGGGTCATGTCGACCGACTGGGTGCCGTAGAACGCGACGGTGGCGTCGACGACCTCGGGCGTGCGGCTGGCCAGCCACAGAGCCCACGAGGCCCCCATCGAGAACCCGAGGGTGCCGATGGGGGCGTCGGGCGTGACCGGCATGGTCCGCAGCGTCAGGGCACTGGAGCGGACGAGGTCGAGCATGGCGTCCATGTCGGCCCCGCCCAGCATGGCCTGGGCCTCGGGCACCGACCCGGTGGTGGCCCCGGCGAACATGTCGGGGGCCAGGGCGACGAACCCCTGCTCGGCCAGCCGGTCGCACACCTGCTTGAAGAACGGCGTCAGCCCCCACCAGGCGTGCAGGACCAGCACGCCGGGGCCCTCGCCCGAGTCGGGGAGGGTCAGGTAGGCGGTGCCGACGTGGGGGGACGGGGAGGACGGCGGCGGGGACGACATGGCGTCCGACGGTACCTGCCGCCCGCCCGGTCACAACCCCGCCGCCCGCGGCGGCCGGTCCGGATCCGTCCGTAGGGCCGGTACGCTCGTTCGCCGTGCCCCCCGGCGAGCGTCACGACTCCTGCGTCCTGTGCCTGGCCGAGCGCATCACGCCCTGGTACCACGAGGACGAGGTCTGCTGGGTGGCCGACTGCGAGATCTGCGCCACGCCGATGGTGGTGTGGCGGTGGCACGGCACCGACGTACCCGACATCGACCGCCGCCACATGCTCGACCGCCTGGCGGCGGTGGCCGACGGGGTGTTCGACGGCCACTACGTCGACGACAACATGCGCAACATCCCCGACCACTTCCACGCCCACGCCCGGCC
>DASXRH010000357.1:0-1585 GCA_036506715.1 Acidimicrobiales bacterium | reverse complement strand
CCGGCTGCTGGCCGCCAACCTGGCCCGGCTGCAACGGCCGCTCGTGCATCCCTGAGCGCCGCCGTCCGGCAGGTCGACCTGATCGAGCGGGCGCCCCGGCACCGTCAGTCGGTGAGCGGGGCGAGCGCCTTGGCCACCGCCGGCAGCGCCCCGGCGTCGTAGGGGGCGTGGAAGTACACGATCGCCACGTCCAGCCCCGCCTCGGCGTACGCCTCGGCCTGGCGGGCCAGCTCGGCCGGGTCGGCAGGGGAGCCGGGGGCGACCCACAGGTGGGCCGAGGTGGTGATCTCGGCCGGCTCCCGCCCGACGGCGGCGCAGTGGTCGGCCAGCACGCCCCGCAGCCGCACGAACTCCTCGACCGGGCCGCCCAGGTAGTTCCAGTGCTGGGCCACGCGGGCGGCGGTGCGCAGCGTGCGCTTCTCGCCGCTGCCGCCGATGCAGATCGGCGGGTGGGGCGCCTGCACGGCCTTGGGGGCGCAATGGCCGCCGGTGATGGTGAAGTACTCGCCGGCGAAGTCGAACGCGTCGTGGGTGAGCAGGCCCACCACCACGTCGCACGCCTCGTCGAAGCGGTCCATGCGCCGGCCGAGCGCCAGCAGGTCGATGCCGTAGGCCTCGGCCTCGTGGGTGTTCCAGCCGGCGCCCAGGCCCAGCTCGAGGCGCCCGCCCGACACCTGGTCGACGGCGGCCGCCATGTTGGCCAGGACCGCCGGGTGGCGGTAGGGCGTGCCCGTCACCATCAGCCCCACGCGGATGCGCTCGGTGGCCTGGGCCAGAGCGGCCAGGGTGGTCCACCCCTCCAGGCAGTCGCCGGCCCGGTCGCCGTAGATGGGCTCGAAGTGGTCGAACGACCAGGCCGACTCGAACAGCTCGATGTCGTCGGCCCCCCGCCACATGGCCAGCATGTCCTGCCAGCCGGTGTTCTCGGGGGCGGTCTTGATCGCGAAGCGCATGGCCCCATCCTGCCGCTCCGGCGTCCCCGCCGGCTGGCCGACTCCCCGGACCGTGTGCCAGGGTCACGGCCGTCATGGACGCAGCCGAGCCCGCCTACCCCAGCTTCGACCCCCGGATCGCCGAGGCCATGCGGGGCGCGCGCGGCGGCCTGGACGAGGGCCTCGCCGCCTGGCTGGGCATGCGGCTGGTGTCGGTCGAGCCCGGGGTGGCGGTGCTCGAGGTCGACGTGCGGCCCGACCTCGTCCACCAGTTCGGCGCCACCCACGGCGGGGTGGTGGCGGCGCTGGTCGACCAGGCGCTCGGCTCGGCCGTGTTCCCCCTCGTCCCCCTGGGCACGTGGCCGGCCACGCTCGAGTTCAAGCTCAACTACCTGGCGGCGGCCCGGGAGGGCACGATCCGGGCCACGGCCACGGTCGTGACCCTGCGGCAGCGCACGGCCGTGGTGCGGGTCGACGTCGACAACGGCGGGCGGGCGGTCGCCGCCGCCCTGGGGACGATCAGCTTCCACGCCTCCAACGGCTGACGGCGGTCAGTGGATGAAGCGGCCCCGCTGCACCGTGTAGCCGGCGGCCTCGAGCGCGCGCGTCTTCCGCGCGTCCGTACGCCTCGCCGTGGGCCGGCGGTGCCCGGG
>DASXRH010000356.1:0-5521 GCA_036506715.1 Acidimicrobiales bacterium | reverse complement strand
CGCCCAGCACCTCGGGGATCTTCACGTTCAGCCGGTGCTCCTCCATCGGGTCGACGTTGTCGGCGACGAGCGCTCGGTACCGGCCGACGTGGCCATCTGCCGGGACGGCGTCGGGATCAGGCGCGGCGCCGGCGTCCCAGATCGGGTAGTCGGTGTCGCCGCCCTCGAACGTGACCCACACCAGGTCGCCGACCGCCGCGGTGGCCGCGCCTCCCTTGGGGAGGGAGGGAACGCCCACGCCCCGGCCTCGGTGCCCCACACCTCGGGGACGATGACGCGCAGCCGGTGCTCGCCGATCGGATCGGCGTCGTCCACCACGCTGCCCTGGTACCTGCCCCCGAAGCCGCTCGCCATGATCGCAGTCTGCCTTGTTGCGCTCAGGAGACCTTCGTATAGTCGATGGACCACCAGCGAGTCGGGCGCATCGAGAACTTGAGGTTGCCTTCCTCGTCGGTGCTGGCCACGTAGGCGTCGCCCAGCTCCGGGCCGAAGTAGCGGTGCGCCAGCGGGCGTCGGTTGGCTTCGAGCTCGGCCGGTGCCACGTCGACGATCGGTCCCTCGACGCTGACGTACTTGTAGAAGGGCGGCTCCTCCGTCTGCGCGCAGAGGCTGAAGCGCCGGGCGGCGTTCAACAGGCTTCCCTTGAGGGAGTCGGCGCCGGTGATGATCCACACGAGCCCCCCGGGCTCGTAGCCGTACCAGATCGGGACGGTGAGCGGCGGGCCGTCGGCTCGCTCGATCGAGATGACGCCGACGTGGACACCGGCGAGGAACTCCTGCCGCTCGTGCTCGCTCATGGCCAAGGACATGGGCGAAGGGTGTCACGTCGCCCGACACGTCGCGTTCGGAGATCAGCTCTAGACAGCCCGCACCAACGCGGTGGTGGCCGCGGCCAGGCCCACCACGGCCACGAACGGGGCCCTGCGCCAGGTGGCGACGACCGCCACGGCCAGGCCGGCGGCCCGGGCGTCGAGCACCAGCCGGCGGTCGCCGGCGAAGGTGTTGACCACCACCAGCGCCGGCAGCAGGGCGGCGGGCAGGAGGGCGGCCAGACGCAGCAGCCGGGGGTCGACGACCCGATGGCCCAGGGCGACCAGGCCGGTGGCCTTGAGACCGTAGGCGGCCGCCCCGAGCAGGACGACGGCGGCCCAGCTCACCGGCCCACACCGTCGGGATCGGGGTCGGCCGCCCGCTCGGAGGCGGGCGCCCGGGCGAAGAGGATGGCCGGGACCACGCCCAGCGCCGCCGCCACGATCGGGACCCCGGCCGGCGCCAGGGGGATCAGCACCAGGGCGATGGCCGCACCGCAGGCGGCCGCCACCCGGCCCTGGCGGGTCCGCAGGTGGGGCACGGCCAGGAACACGAACCCGGCGGGGAAGGCGGCGTCGAGCCCCAGCGCCCGGGGGTCGCCGATGGCGTCGCCGGCCAGGGCCCCCACGATCGTGCCCAGGTTCCAGCACAGGAACACGGCGACGCCCGTGGACCAGAAGGCGGCCTCCCGCAGCCGGCCCTGGGGCTGGGCGGTGGCCATGGCCGTCGACTCGTCGATCACCAGCTGGGCGGCCACCAGCCGCCGGCCCAGCCGACGGTGGGCGAAGGTCGGGGCCATCGCCACCCCGTAGGCGGCGTTGCGGGCCGCCAGCAGCAGGGCCGACCCGAAGGCGGAGGCCAGCGACCCGCCGGCCGCCAGCACCCCCACCGCCGCGAACTGGCTGGCCCCCGTGAACACCAGCACCGACAGGGCGCAGGCCTGGGCGGCCGAGAGCCCAGCGGCGGTCGCCAGCACGCCGAACGACACGCCGAACACGCCGACGGCGGCGCCGAGCACCCAGGCATCGCGCCGGACCTTGGCGAGGCGGGACTGGTCGGCGGCGGCGTCGTCCATCCGGTGGGACACTGCCGCACGGTGCCGGCCGGGGCGAATCCTTTCCGGCCGGGTGGCAGCGGCGGCGGCCGCGAACGAGAATGCCGTTCTACTCCGGGAGGACCAGTGGCCGACCAACGCCCGGCGCGCGAGCGGGTGCGCCTCGACATCGACGGCCCGGTGGCCGTCATCACCAACGACAGCCCCGACAAGCACAACGCCTTCGACGATGCCATGGACCAGCGCCTGTGGGAGATCCTCGGCGAGCTCCGGGGGCGGCCCGACGTGCGGGCGGTGGTGTGGCGAGCCGAGGGCCGGTCGTTCTCGTCGGGCCGGGATGTGAGCGCCCTCGGCGGCGGGCAGTCGGGCCTGACCCACCACGAGCTGATGACCCGGGGCCACCGCGGCGTCCAGCAGCTGTTCGACCTCGACGCCCCGGTGCTGGTGGCGTGCCAGGGGTGGTCGATCGGCGCGTCGTTCCAGCGGGCGCTCCTGTGCGACATCCGGGTGGCGGCCGAGGGCGCCCGGTTCATGCTGCCCGAGGTGGGCCACGGCGTGATCCCCGACACCGGCGGGGTGGGGCGCCTGTTCCAGATCTGCGGGCCGGGCGTGGCGGCCGACATGGTGCTCACCGGCCGGGCCATGGACGCCGCCGAGGCCCTGGCCCACGGGGTCGTGTCCCGGGTGGTGGCGCCCGACGCCCTCGACGACACGGTGTTCGAGATGGCGGGCCGCATCGCCGCCGCCCCGGCGGTGACGGTGAAGATGGCCCGCCGGGTGCTGGCCCACCTGGCCGAGCCCGAGATCCGCACGTCGATGGCCGAGGAGCTGGTGGCCCAGACGTTCATCAACCGGTCCGACGACTACGCCGAGATGCGGGCCGCCCGGGCCGAGGACCGCCCGCCGGTCTACACGGGGAGCTGACGCACCGTGACCACCACCGACCCCAGCGCCACCCCGCCGGGCCTGCCCGGCCTGCCCGAGCCCCCGCCGCTCGGGGCGACCGCGCTGCCGCCCGGGACGTTCGCCGGCACGGCCGTCCTCGTCACCGGGGGCGGCACCGGGCTGGGCCTGGCCACCGCCACCGAGTTCGCCCGGCTCGGGGCCAGCGTGATCCTGGCCAGCCGCAAGGACGAGCACCTGGCCGCCGGCCGGTCCGCGCTGGAGGCCCTCGGTGCCGCGGTCGCCACCACCGCCTGCGACATCCGCGACCCCGATCAGGTGGCGGTCGCCTTCGACGCCGCCGAGGCCGCCTTCGGGTTGCCCGGGGTGCTGGTCAACAACGCCGCCGCCAACTTCCCGGTCCCGGCCGAGGACATGTCGCCCAACGCCTGGCGCACGGTGGTCGACATCACCCTCAACGGGACGTTCTTCTGTGCCCGCGAGTTCGCCCGCCGCCACCTGGCCGCCGGCACCCCCGGGTCGATCGTGAACATCGGGGCGTCGTACGCCTGGACCGGGGGGCCGGGCTTCGCCCACTCGGCGGCGGCCAAGGCCGGGGTCAAGAACATGGTCGAGACGTTGGCCGTCGAGTGGGGGCCCTACGGCATCCAGGTGAACGGCCTGGTCCCGGGCCTGTTCCCCCACGACGACATGACCGCTGACATCCGGGGCAACCTCGACCGCACCAGCGACAAGGACCCCTGCCAACCGGCCCTGCGGGTCGGCCGCCTGCGCGAGCTGGGGTGGGCGGCCACCTTCCTGGCCTCGCCGTACGCACGGTTCGTCTCCGGCCACACGCTGGTGGTCGACGGAGCCAACTGGCAGCGCCGCACCCTGACCAACCCCCCGGTGGTCACTGTCCGGGATCAGATGGGTAGACCTGCCTTCGGTGCCTGAGCGCTCACTTTCGGGCCGGGGCGCCGTCTGTACCTGGTGGACGCACACCGGAGGTGAGCCCATGCCCCTGCCCGACATCGTCAGCCACGACGAGTGGCGCACGGCCCGCACCGAGCTGCTGGCCGAGGAGAAGGCCATGACCCGGGCGCGCGACGCGCTCAGCACCAGGCGCCGCCAGCTGCCCATGGTGCGGGTCGAGAAGGACTACCGCTTCGAGGGCGCCGGCGGCGAGGTCGGCCTGCTCGACCTGTTCGAGGGCCGCTCGCAGCTGATCGTGCAGCACTTCATGTTCGACCCCGAGTGGGAGGACGGGTGCCCGAGCTGCACCGCCGGCGCCGACGAGATCTCCGACGGGCTCATGGCCCACCTGGCCACCCGCGACACCACCTTGGCCCTGATCTCGCGAGCGCCGTACCCGAAGCTGGCCCGCTACCGCGACAGGCGGGGCTGGAAGGTGCCCTGGTACTCGTCGTTCGGCGGCGACTTCAACTACGACTTCCACGTCACGATCGACGCCACCCGGGCCCCGGTCGAGTGGAACTTCCGCGGCCCGGCCGAGCTCGAGGAGCACGGCCAGGGCTGGCTGCTCGAGGGCAGCTGGGAGCAGCCGGGCCACAGCGCCTTCCTGGCGGTCGACGGCGAGGTGTTCCACACCTACTCGGCCTACGCCCGGGGCAGCGAGTGGCTGGGCGGGTCCTACGCCTTCCTCGACCTCACCGCCCTCGGCCGCCAGGAGGAGTGGGAGGAGCCGAAGGGCCGGGCCGACAGCGTGCGGGGCGCGGTCCCCGACTTCGCCACCTGATCCGCCTGGTCAGTAGCTCCGGGGCAGGCGCAGGACCTGCTGCGCGATGTAGTTGAGCGTCATCTCCTGGCTCACCGGGGCGATGCGCTGCAGCCGCGCCTCCCGGAAGTAGCGCTCGACGTGGTATTCGGTGGCGTAGCCCATGCCGCCGAGTGTCTGGACGGCCCGGTCGGCCGCGAAGAACCCGGCCTCCGCGGCCAGGTACTTGGCCGACTGGGCCGCCTCGCCACAGTCGAGGCCCCGGTCGTAGCGCCAGGCGGCGTGCTGGGCCACCTGCCAGGCGGCGGCCAGCTGGATGTGGGCCTGGGCCAGCGGGTGGGCGATGGCCTGGTTGGCGCCGATGGGCCTGCCGAACACCTCGCGCTCGCCGGCATAGGCCACGGCCCGCCGCAGCGCCGCCTCGCCGATGCCGACCGCCTCGGAGGCCAGCAGGATGCGCTCCGGGTTGAGGCCGTGGAGCAGGTGGCGCCAGCCCTTGCCCTCCTCGCCCACCAGCCGCCAGCCCTCGACCGGCAGCCCGTCGTAGACCACCTCGCACGACGCCACCGCGTTGCGCCCCATCTTGGAGATGGGCGAGATCTCGACGTGGGCCGGGTCGAGGTCGGCCAGGAACAGCGACAGCCCGCCCAGCCCCTCGCCGCCGGTGCGGGCCAGCAGCAGCACGACCTCGCTCTCCAGGGCTTTGGAGGTCCAGATCTTGCGGCCGTGCACCACCCAGCCCCCGGCGCCGTCGGGCTCGGCCCGGGTGGTGATACGGGACGTGTCGGTGCCGGCGTCGGGCTCGGTGACCCCGAAGGCCACGTGGAGGTCGCCGGCCGCCGCCCGGGGGAGGTACGTCTCCTTCAGCCGCTCGTTGCCGAACCGCACCACCGGGTTGAGCCCGAAGATCGTCAGGTGCAGGGCCGAGCACCCGTTCATGGCCGCCCCGCTGCGGGCCACCTCCCGCAGCACGATGGCGGCCTCGGTGATGCCCCGGCCCCCGCCGCCGTAGGCCTCGGGGATGGCCACCCCCCCCC
>DASXRH010000355.1:0-8849 GCA_036506715.1 Acidimicrobiales bacterium | reverse complement strand
CCTCCGACCCGGTGCGGATCGGCTCGCTGAGCTTCTCCGAGGACCGGATCTGGTTCGCGGCGCTGGTGGCGGCCATCGCCGTGGTGCTGTGGGCGTACGGGCGGTACACGCGGGCCGGCCTCGCCACCCGGGCGGCGGCCGAGTCGGAGCGGGGGGCGATCCTGCTCGGCTGGTCGCCGGACCGGCTGGCGGCGGCCACCTGGGTGCTGGCGGCCGTGGTCGGCGGTGTGGCCGCCATGGTGGTGGCGCCGTCGGTCGGGCTCGATCCCGTGAGCTGGACGCTCATGGTGGTACCGGGGCTGGCGTGCGCGCTCGTGGGCCGGCTGACGTCGGTCGGCGCCGCCTGCGCCGCGGGCCTGGCCCTCGGCGCGGTGGAGTCCGAGATCACGTTCCTCTCGGCCAAGGACTGGTGGCCCGGCTGGGCCACTGTGGGCGTCGCCGAGACGGTGCCCCTGCTGGTCATCGTCGTGGCGCTGTTCGTTCTCGGGCGGCGGCTCCCGGGGCGGGGATCGGCCACCGTCGATCCGCTGCCACCGGTGCCCGTGCCGCGCATCCGGCCGCCGATCGTGGCCGGCCTGGTCGTCGCCGGGTTCGCCGCCCTGCTGCTGACGGAGGGCAGCTACCGGTTCGGCGTCATCACCTCCATGATCGTCGCCCTCATGGCGCTGTCGCTGGTGGTGCTCACCGGGTTCGTGGGCCAGATCTCGCTCGCGCAGGCGGCGTTCGCCGGCTCGGCCGGGTTCGTCCTCTCCAAGATCGGCACGGGGCTGCCGTTCCCGCTCTCGCTCCTCGTCGCCGCCCTGGCGGCCACGGCGCTCGGGCTGCTCGTGGCCGTGCCCGCCCTGCGCGTGCGGGGTGTCCAGCTCGCGGTGGTCACCCTCGCGGCCGGGGTGGCGATCGAGCAGCTCGTGTTCCAGAACCCCCGGCTGACCGGCGCCAGCGGCAACCTCATCCCCGACGCCCGGATCCTCGGCGTCGATCTGGCGGTGCGGCGGGGGGCCGAGCTGGCCCGTTGGCAGTTCGGGGCCCTCGTGCTGGTCGTGCTCACCGTGGCCGCGCTGGCGGTGGCCAACCTCGGTCGCAGCGGCACCGGCCGGGCACTCCTGGCGGTGCGCTCCAACGAGCGGGCGGCGGCGTCGATCGGTGTCGACGTCGCCGCGGCCAAGCTGATGGCCTTCGGCCTGTCGGCGTTCCTGGCCGGCCTGGGCGGGGCGCTCCTCGGCTACAGCCGGGGCCAGCTCTCGGCCGACTCCTTCGGCGTGTCGGTCAGCCTGACGCTCCTGGCGTTCGCGTACCTCGGGGGGATCTCCAGCGTCGGCGGGGCGCTCGTCGCCGGCGCGCTGGCACCACTGGGCATCGGCTACGTCGTCCTGGACCGCACGACCGACCTTGGCGAGCACTACCTGCTCGTGTCCGGCATCCTGCTGGTGCTGACCGCGGTCCTCAACCCGGGCGGCATCGCGGGCACCGTGCGGTCCCGCCTGGCGCGACACCCGTCCCGGCCGGCCGGGCGCGCCCGGCCATCCCCGACCACACCATCCGACCCGTGGGCGGCGGCCGAGACACCGCCCGTGACCACAGGAGCACCGACGTGACCATCCCGCCGCCCCCCGCCCCGGCCGCGCCGGCCGCAGGGTTCGACCTGGCCGAGACCGACCGGCTGCTCACGACGACCAGGGCCGTGCGCAGGCGGCTCGACCTCGAACGGCCCGTGGAGCGCGAGGTCCTGCTGGACTGCCTGCGCATCGCCACCCAGGCGCCGTCGGGGGGGAACATCCAGCCCTGGCGCTGGCTGGTCGTCGACGATCACGAGGTCCGAGCCGGCCTGGCCGACGTCTACCGCAAGGGCTACGGGCCCTACATCGCCATGCAGAGGGCAGCGATCGTGGCGGCCGGCGGCGACGAGGACAGCCCGATCCTGCGCAGCTCGGACTTCCTGGCCGAGCACCTGCACGAGGTTCCGGTGCACGTGATCCCGTGCCTGCTGGCCCGCCTGCCGGAGCGCCCGTCGACGGCCGACACCGCGGGCTTCTACGGGTCGATCCTGCCGGCGGTGTGGAGCTTCATGCTCGCCCTGCGCAGCCGCGGCCTGGGCACGGTGTTCACCACGCTGCACCTGCAGCACGAGCGCGAGGCCGCCGAGCTGCTCGGCATCCCCGACACCGTGACGATGGTGGGCCTGCTGCCCGTCGCCCACGTGGCCGGGGACCTGCGGCCGGCGGACCGCAAGCCGGTCGAGGCCGTCACCTACTGGAACGCGTGGAAGCGGCGCACCTGACGACGCCGATGCCCCCCATGACATGTGCCACAGCGATGCCGTCGCTTGAAACATCTCGCGGGTCCCGCTGGTCTGAGTAGGATCCCAAGCGCGAGGTGACGGTGATGATGGCCGTGGTGCGAGGACGTGAACCGAGCGTGTTCTGGCGACGCGCCCGACGAGACCAGCAGGTGGCGATCCAGCCGGTCGGGCCCGCGCTCCCCCTCGGAGCGATCGTGCGCGTCCCCGGTCGCGGCGACATGTTCGTCCGCTACTCGGCCGGTCCGCCCGGCGCGCCGACCGTGCTGTTGCTGCACGGGTGGATGGCGTCGGCCGATCTCAACTGGCCGGGCACGTTCGAGGCGCTGGCCGGTCGCTACCACGTGCTGGCGATGGACCTTCGGGGCCACGGTCGGGGCATCCGCACCACCGAGCCGTTCAGCTTCGAGGACTGCGCCGACGACGCCGCCGGCCTGCTGCGCGAGCTGGGTGTGAAGCGGGCCGTGGTGGTCGGCTACTCGATGGGCGGGCCGATCGGGCTGCTGCTGGCTCGACGCCACCCCGGCCGCGTGCAGGGCCTGGTGCTGGTGGCGTCCGCCGCCGAGCTGGCGCGCACCGGCCCCGGGCGGGGCCTCAGCGCCGCGGTGCACCTGCTGGGTGCGCTGGTGCGGTCGGGGCTACCCGACCGAGTGCTCCGCGAGGTGGTGCGCAGCCGACCGGCGGTGCTGGGCGAGCTGGCCGAGCTCGCGCCCTGGATGGCCGGCGAGGCCAAGCGGCTGCACCCCGCCGACATCGTGGGGGCCGGACGGGCCATCGCCGCGTTCGACGCTCGCCCGTGGCTCGGCGCGCTATCGGTGCCCGCCGCATCGGTGGTCACCTGCCGCGACCGGTGCGTCGGCCCCGACAAGCAGCGGGCCACCGCGGTGGCGCTCGACGGGGCGGTCGTCGAGGTCGATGGCGGCCATGCGGTGTGCGTGACCGACCCCGAGGTGCTCGGCGCCGCGGTTGGCCGCGCGGTGGACCTCGTGGTTGCCGCACCGGGTGCGCGGCGCGACCGGTGGCTGGTGCGTGCCGTCGACCGCTGGCGCCGTGCCGACGAGGCGATCGCGCCGGCCGCTGCGGTGGGCTCGGGCGAGCCCGACCGGGCCCTCGACGTGGCCGTCTGACCCGGGCGCCCGGCCGACCACGCTCCTAGAGTCGCCGTGTGCGCGTCGCGGTCGAACAGGTCATCCAGACTGCGACCAAGGTGCTCGACGGCGGGCTCACGGCCCGGGAGGCGGTCACCGTTCTGGCGACGCTGACACGCGAGGCCGTGCCGGCCGCCCGAGACCTGCGCACGAGCGATCCCGATCGAGCGGCCACCTACGGGGAGCTGATCCTGGCCCTCGGGCAGGAGCTGCGGCGTCTGGAGCCGACCTGTGCGGAGCCGCGGTATCTCCACGCGGTGACCGAAGACCTCGCCAAGGTGCTGCAGGCGCTGGCGTAGGACCGCTCACGCTCCCAGGTAGCTGGCCTGCAGCAGGTCGGGGTGCTCGGCGAGGGTGGCCGCGGGCCCGCGGGCCACGACCTCGCCGTGGACGAGGACGACGGCCGCGTCGGCGATCGACAGCGCCACCGGCACGTGCTGCTCGACCAGCAGCACACCGGTGCCGAGGTCGTCGGCGACCTGGCGGAGCACGGTGGCGAGCTGGTCGACGATCTTCGGTGCCAGGCCCAGGCTCATCTCGTCCACGATGAGGAGCCGGGGCCGGCCGGCCAGGGCCCGCGCGATCGCGAGCATCTGCTGCTCGCCCCCGGAGAGCAGCCCGGCCTGCCGGTCCGCGAGCGGCGCCAGCGCGGGGAAGTACCGGGTCCCGTCGGCGAGGTCGTCGCCCCGGCGCAACCGGTCGCGCCGGGCCCGGCGGGTCCGACGATCGCCGGCGGCCAGCCACAGGTTGTCGCGGACGCTCAGCCCGCCGAACAGCGCCCGGTCCTCGGTGACGTACCCGAGCCCCGACCGCGCGTTCCGGTGCGGCGCCCCGCTGTCCACCGGCGAGCCGTCCAGGTGGACCTCGCCGGCGAGCGCAGGCAGAAGCCCGGCCACCGTCGACAGCGTCGTGGTCTTGCCGGCCCCGTTCGGGCCCAGCAGGGCGACGATCTCGCCGGGCTCGACGGTCAGGGACAGGTCGCGCACCACGGCCGTGCCGGCGTAGCCGGCGCGCAGGCCGCGCACGTCGAGGAGGGGGCTCATCGGGCGTCGACCCCCAGGTAGGCGGCGATGACGCGGTCGTCGTTGCGGACCTCGGCCGGCGTGCCGGTGGCGATCTGCCGACCGCCGTCGACGACGTGGACCACGTCGCAGACATCGAGCACGAGGTCCATGTCGTGGTCGATCAGCAGCACGGCGGTGCCCGCCTCGACCACCGCCAGCAGCCGGTCGCCGAGCCTGCGGCTCTCGCCCGTGTCGAGGCCGGCGGCCGGTTCGTCGAGCAGCAGCACACCCGGGTCGGCGACGAGCGCCCGGCACAGCCCCACCAGCTTGCGCTCGCCCTCCGACAGCTCGTCGGTGCGCCGGTCGAGCAGGTGGCCGACTCCCGCGACGTCGACGGCCCGGTCGAGCCGCCCCGCGGCCGGCGAGCGGGGGACGACCAGGTCGCGCAGCGCCCCCCACACGGACACGCGGTCTGCGGCGACCAGCAGGTTGCCCCGCACGTCGAGGTCGTCGATCAGCTCGACGGACTGGAAGCTGCGCACGAGTCCCCGGCGGGCCCGCTCGTGCGGGGGCAGTCCGTCGAGCGGGGCATCCCCGAGCGTGACGGAGCCCTCGTAGGGGATGAAGCCCGAGAGCGCGTCGACCAGGCTGGTCTTGCCGGCCCCGTTGGGCCCGATGAGGCCGGCCAGGGAGCCCGCCTCGAGGTCGAGCGACACGCCGTCGACGGCGCGCACACCGCTGTAGGTGACCGTGAGCGATCGCGCGGACAGGCGCATCAGCCCGTCCCCGACGTCGGCGACGCCGGCGACGCCGGCGAGGCGTCGGGCGCCGGCTCGGCGATCGCCTGTTGCAGCAGCGCCAGCAGGCCGACCCAGCCGACGAAGGCCGCGGCGCGCCCGTCGGGGCCGACGAGCGTGCCGCTGACCTGGTCGCCGTGGACGGCCTCAGGGTCCGTCGGCGACGGGGGGTCGACCGCGATGTCGAGCTCCAGCCGGGGCATCGTCCCGCCGCCTCAGCGGACCCACGTGAGGTACTTGGCCCGCCGGTAGCCGAGGGCCCGGTAGGTGGCATCGACCAGCGACTGCCCGGTCGGCCCCAGTCCCGTGGCCGCCGACATCTGGTTCATCACGTAGCCGAACGACAGGTCGCACCCGGGGTCGGCGAACCCGATCGAGCCACCGTGGCCCGAGTGCCCGAACGCCTCCTCGCTCAGCGAGATGACGCTCGGCGGATCGGTGCCGGCCGGCGTCGCCCCGCCCTTGAGGAACCCCAGGGTCCACCGGCCGGGGCCCCCCAGCACCGCGTCCTGACCGCCGGCCGACTGCACCGCGCCCATCAGGGCGATGTCCTCGGCGTCGAGCGTGAACCGGCCGATCCGGCGGTCGTGGACGATGGCGCGGTAGAGGCCGGCGAGGGCCCGGGCGTTCATCACGCCGCCCGAGGCCGGCAGCTCGGCCGCCAGCGCCGCGGGCGAGTCCCACTCGCCGGGCACCAGGTATCCGCCGTTGTTGAGCATCACCAGTGCCGGGATCGAGCCCGGCTCGGTCATCGCCTGCACCAGGAAGCGGGGGAGTGGTTCGCCGGGCTGCGGGTCGGGAGGGGGAACGAGCCTGGCGACCCGGTCGCCGAGCCCCTCCGGCAGGCCGACGTAGAGGTCGAGCCCGAGGGGGATGGCGATCTCGTCGGCGACGAAGCGGCCGAGGCTGACGCCGGTGATCCGGCGGACGAGCTCCCCGACCAGGAACCCGAAGGTGAGGGCGTGGTAGCCGTGCCGGGTGCCGGGCTCCCAGAACGGGGCCTCGGCCGCCAGGCGCCCGACCATGCCGTCCCAGTCGTAGAAGCCGCCGGCCGGCACCGGGTCGCGGAGCGCCGGCAGGCCGGCCTGGTGGCTGAGCACGTGGCGGACGAGCACCCCGTCCTTGCCGGCCGCGGCGAACTCGGGCCAGTAGGTGGCGACGGGCTCGTCGACATCGAGGTCGCCGGCGCTCGCCAGCAGGTGGGCTGCGAGCGCGGTGGCGCCCTTGGTCGACGACATGACGACGCACAGGGTGTCCTTGTCCCACGTGCGGGTGCGTTCGGGGTCGGCGTGGCCGCCCCACAGGTCGACCACCGTCTCGCCGCCGACCGTCACGGCGACCGACGCTCCGAGCTCGCCGCGCTCGGCGAGGTTGCGCTCGAACTCCTCGGCGACGCCGGCGAACCGGTCGTCGCAGTGGCCCTGCACGTCCATCGCTCCTACCCCCTGGGTCGACCCTCTGCCCGGCAGTGTGCTCCCCGGTGCGGGCGCGGCGCAGTGGGGGGCTCCCTACACGTGTGGCCCCGCATCGGCGGCAGGGGCCGTCCTACACTCCCGGCGGAAGGGGGGCAGTGTCGACGGAAGGTACGCCGCCGCTGGTCGGGCGGGAGCTGGACCTGGCGATCGCCCAGGAGCAATTGGCGCGCAGCGCACGCGGGACCCCCGCCTCGCTGCTGGTGCGGGGGGAGGCGGGCATCGGCAAGTCGCGCCTGGTCGCCGAGCTGGCCGGCGTCGCCGCCGAGCTCGGTCACCCGGTGGTGGTCGGCCGGGCCGACGACCTCGACCACGGCATCCCGTTCGCCGCGTTCCGCGACGTCCTCGCCCGGCTCGGGTCCGATGGGCCGGTCGCCGCCGAGGCAGACGGGTTGCGCTCGGCCATCGAGGGCGATCATGACGAGGCCGAGCACCTGACCGCCGTGTTCGCGGCCGCCACCCGGCTGCTCCGCGCGCTGGCCGCCGGGGGACCGGTGGTGCTCGTGCTCGAGGACCTCCACGTCGCCGACGGCGAGTCGCTGGCTCTCGTCGCGCTGCTGGTCCGACTCTCCGGCCTGCCCGTGCTCACCGTCGTGACCCTGCGGCCCGGCGGTGGCGCCACCGAGCTCGAGCAGCTCTGCGAGCGGATGGCGTTCGACGGCCGGGGGTCGGTCGTCGACCTCGAGCCACTCGACCGGGCCGACACCCGGGCGCTCGCCGCCGCGGTGATCGGGGCCGAGCTCGACGACGCGTTGGCCGACGCGGTGGTCGAGGCCAGCCACGGCAACCCCTTCTTCGCCGTCGAGGTGGCTCAGTCGCTGGTGGACGGCGGCGCCGCCGCCGTCGCGGACGGGCAGGCCCGGCTCGTGCCCGGTGCCCCGGCGGCGCAGTTGCCCCGGTCGACGGCTCTGCTGCGGCGGCTCGTGCTCGGGACCACGGCCGACCTCGAGCTGGCCAAGGTGATGGCCGTGTTCGGACGGTTCTCCCTCGACCACCTGGGGTTGGCGGAGCGGCTGACGGGCCTGTCCGGCGACGGTGTGGCCCGGTCGTTCGACCGGCTCGTCGCGTCGGGCCTGCTGGCGCACGCGGCCGGGGGCGGCTACGAGTTCACCCATTCGATCCTGCGCGATCGGCTCTACGACGACATCGGTCCCGCGGAGCGCCGGCGCATCCACGCCGCCATCGCCGCCGACCTGGGGGTGCAGCGCCGCGGGGGCGGGGTCCTCGATGTGCTCGAGCTGGCGACGCACGTCGCCGCGTCGGCCGAGCCCGGCGACACGGCGGCGGCCGAGGTGCTGCTCGAAGCCGGCCGGGCGGTCGGGCCGACCGCTCCACTGGTGTCGGCCGACTACCACCGGCGCGCGCTCGAGCTGCTGCCGGCCGGGACGCCCCGCCGCGCCGAGGCGGCGGCCGGCCAGGCTCGGGCCCTCCACCTCGGGGCCCGCCCACGCGAGGCGGCCGCCGTGGGGCGCGAGGCGCTGGCCGCGCTGCCCGCTGGGCCCACACGCGCCGCCACCGCCGCGCTGGTGGTGAACGACCTCTACCTCGACGGTCGGGCGGCGGACGCCCTGGCGGTGATCGATGCCGAGATGGCGCTCGGCGGCGAGCCCTGCCCCCTGCTGGCGATGCGCACCAACCTGGCGCTCCAGGCCGGTCGCTATGCCGAGGCGGCCGCCACCTTCCGCGACGCCGTGGTTGCGCTCGACGCGGCCGATGTCACCCCGGCGGCTGAGCTGATGGCGCTGGCCCACGTGGTCCAGTACGCGAACCACGTGGGCGAGGTCGGGCTGGCCGCCGACCTGCTGCGACGGGTCGAGGCGCTGGCGCAGGGGGCGTCGCCCACGGTGGGGCTCGCCGCGCACGAGCTGGTGGCGTTCGCCGACTGGCGCCCCGGGCTGATCGCCCGGATCGAGGACCACCTCCGCGTCGCGTCGGCGATGCGCCCCGAGGGCGCGGCGTTGTCGATCGGCGGGAGCTCCGAAAGCGCGCGGGCGCGCGTCCTGTGGATGCGTGGCCGGTGGGACGAGGCCCTCGAACTGGTCGGCAACGCCGGCTTCGCCCTCGAGCAGCGGGGCACGGTGGCCACCGCCCAGCTGCTGGCGTGCAGTGCGTGCGAGATCTTCGTCGACCGT
>DASXRH010000354.1:0-5499 GCA_036506715.1 Acidimicrobiales bacterium | reverse complement strand
GCGCGCGATACCGGGGGCGGTGGCGGTGCGGTCCCGGGGACCGGCGCGGCGGGACCCGGTGGGGTGGTCGCCGGTGCCGGCGCCGGTGCCGCCGGTGGATCCGGCGCGGGTGCGGCGGGGCGGGTGCGGGGGGCCGCCGGGGTGCCGCCGGCCACGCCGTACCAGGCGAGGAAGGCGTCGCACTCCTCGCAGAACTCCTGGCCATCCGGGTTGTCGTGACCGCACTTGCCACACACGATCATGCGGCCGCTCGTTCCTTCTCCGCACGCTGCTTACCGCCGACTCCCCCCGACAACCCTACAGTGACGCGCGGTCGTGCTCGTCACTACGGGGAGTATCTTGGCGGTCGACGGAGGGGGCGGCGCGTGCCGGCGTTGACACCCACAGAGATCTACAACGTCTGCCTCCAGGCCGGGTTCTCACGCGACCAGGCCGTCACGTGGACGGCCATCGCCATGGCCGAGTCGGGCGGGAACACGGACGCCCACAACCCCCACGGCGAGGACTCCCGGGGCCTGTGGCAGATCAACGTCGACCCGTCGGTGCGCGACAACCCCTGGGGCGACCTGAGCGACCCGCTCAACAACGCCCGGGCCGCCTACGCCGTCTCCCACCAGGGCACCGACCTGCGGCCGTGGACGGTCACCCACGCCTCCAACGCCGGCACGGCCCACGACTACCGCCAGTTCATGGACGAGGCCCGGGCCGCGGGGGGCGGC
This sequence comes from Acidimicrobiales bacterium, assembly GCA_036506715.1. GTDB lineage: Bacteria > Actinomycetota > Acidimicrobiia > Acidimicrobiales > VFJN01 > ZC4RG19. The sequence continues at coordinate 4,780 of DASXRH010000354.1, read as the reverse complement.
GGCTACGCGGGCGACTTCTCGGGCGTGTCCGGCTACGACGACCCCAACCCGGGCGGCGCCGCCGAGGCCGTCACGGCCCCGGGCGCCACCGCGCCGCCGGCGCCCGCCGGTCCCGACGCCGACCACGACGGGGCCACCGACGCCTTCGAGATGTCGCGGGGCACCGACCCCCAGGTCCCCGACTCCGACCACGACGGCCTGACCGACGGCTTCGAGCTGGGCCAGGGCAGCGACCCGCTCGGCGCCGACACCGACCACGACGGGCTGTCCGACGCCTACGAGCACCAGATCGGGTCCAACGCGCTGGTGGCCGACTCCGACGGCGACGGGGTCGGAGACGCCGCCGAGGTGGCGGCCGGGCGCGACCCGCTCCACGGCATCGCCGGCGTCGCCCCCGGCGGCGGGCCCATCGCCGCCGTCGAGGTGGTCGACTCCGACCACGACGGGCTGAGCGACGCCTTCGAGGCGGCCCTCGGCACGAACACCATGCTGGCCGACACCGACCGCGACGGCGTCAACGACGCGCTCGAGCACAGCCACGGGTCCGACCCCCTCCACGTCGACTCGGACGGCGACGGCATCGTCGACGGGGTCGACATCGACGACGACGTGGCCATCGGCCTCGGGGGCCTGGGCACCATCGGCGGACCCGCCCCGGCCGCGGGCGGCGCGCCCGGGGCCGGGGCGCTGGCGGCGCCGGCGGCCGACCCGCTCCATCCGGCCGAGGCGGGCCCGCTCGCACCCGAGCCGGCCGACCACGGCGTGACCCAGACGTTCCTCGACGCCGCGCTGGCCCAGGCCGGCGACCCCTACGTGTGGGGCAGCGAGGCCTCGCCCGACGACGCCAACCCCAGGGCGTTCGACTGCTCCGAGCTGGCCCAGTGGGCTGCCGGGCGGGTCGGGGTCGACCTGCCCGACGGCTCGTGGCTGCAGTACCTCCAGCTCAAGGAGCAGGGCGCGGTCATCCCCGTCGAGCAGGCCGTCCACACGCCGGGAGCGCTGCTGTTCCGGTTCGACACCGAGCCGACCGCCGGCGGGGGCCGGCCCGGCGAGGCCCACGTGGCCATCAGCCTGGGCGACGGCAACACCATCGAGGCCCGGGGGCGGGCCTACGGCGTCGGGTCGTGGGAGGCGGGCGAACGCTTCACCTATGCGGCGGTGATCCCGGGCGTGAGCGGCGGCGACGTCAGCCTCGACGCCGCCACGATCGACGCCCTGGCGGCCCCCGCGGCACCGCTCGTCGACGCCGACGGCGACGGCGTCCCCGACCCGTACGAGATGGCCGGGGGCACCAACCCGATGGCGGCCGACAGCGACGGCGACGGGCTGACCGACGGGTTCGAGATGGCGCACACCACCAACGCGCTGGCGGTCGACAGCGACGGCGACGGGCTGTCGGACGCGTTCGAGGTGCAGGTGGGCATCAACGCCCTCGACCCCGACGCGGACCACGACGGGCTGACCGACGCCTACGAGCTGGCGACGATGGGCGAGCTGGCCCACGACCCGGCCGCCGCCGGGCTGCCGGCCCTGCAAGGGCTGCCCGGGATCGCCGCCGGTGGGTCGGGCATGGTCGACAGCGACGGCGACGGGCTGTCCGACGCCTGGGAGTCGAGCCTCGGGACCAACCCGCTCCACGACGACAGCGATGCCGACGGCCTGTCCGACGCCCTGGAGGAGGCCCGCGGCACCGATCCGCTGCTGGCCGCCAATCCCGACGACGAGGACGACACCACGCCCGAACCGTGACCGGCGGCCCCCGGTTCCCTTGACGGCACCTGTCGTCGGCTGATCTGATGAGAGCGCTCCCACACCTCCGTCGGATCTCGCCTGCCGGCGGGTGTGGGAGCGCTCTCATGGACCCAGGAGGACCGTGCGCCGCCGCAGCGATGGAGGACCAGCGTGAACGACCTGGGGACAGGCCAGCCGGTCGAACCCGGCCGCGGCAGCGACGCCGACGGGTCCCGGCGGTTCCCCGCCGGGTTCGTGTGGGGGGCCGGGACCTCCGCCTACCAGATCGAGGGCGGCGTCGACCTCGACGGCCGCCTGCCCTCGGTGTGGGACACGTTCGCCGCCGCCGGCCACGCCGGCGGGGACACCGGGGCCGTGGCCGCCGACCACCGGCGGTGCATGGCCACCGACGTCGGCCTCATGGCCGAGCTGGGCCTGGCCGCCTACCGGTTCTCGGTGGCCTGGCCCCGGGTCCAGCCCGGCGGCCGGGGCCCGGCCAGCGCCGGCGGCCTCGACTTCTACCGGGCGCTGGTCGACGAGCTGCTGGGCCACGGGATCGAGCCGATCGCCACGCTCTACCACTGGGACCTGCCCCAGGACCTGGAGGACGCCGGTGGCTGGCCCGTCCGGGACACGGCGCTCCGCTTCGCCGACTACGCGGCGCTGGTCGGCGACGCCCTCGGCGACCGGGTGCGCCGGTGGACCACGATCAACGAGCCGTGGTGCGCCGCCATGCTCGGCTATGCCGGCGGCATCCACGCCCCCGGCCGCACCGAGCCCGGCGCCGCGGTGGCCGCCGCCCACCACCTGCTGCTGGCCCACGGCCTGGCCGTCGACGCCCTGCGGGCCCGCGCGGGCGCCGGCCCCGCCGACGAGATCGGCTTCACCCTCAACCCCTACCCCGTCGTGCCCCGCACCGGCAGCGCCGCCGACCGCGAGGCCGCCCGCCGCATCGACGGCCTGGCCAACCGCCTGTGGTACGACGCTGTGCTGCTCGGCAGCTACCCCGACGACGTGGTGGGCGACCTGGCGGCCGTGAGCGACCTGGCCCACGTGCGCGACGGCGACATGGCCGTGGTGGCCCGGCCCGTCGACGCCCTGGGGCTCAACTACTACCGCTGCTACCACGTGGCCCACGCTCCCGGCGCCTCGGCGACCTCGGAGTGGCCGGGCTCGCCGGACGTCGCCTTCACCACCGCGGTGGACACCCCCACCTCCAACGGCTGGCCGGTCGAGCCCCGGGGCGTGGCCGACGCCCTGGTGCGCCTGGCCCGCGACTACGACCCGCCGCCCCTCTACGTCCACGAGAGCGGCGGCGCCTTCCCCGACAAGGTGGCCCCCGACGGCCGGATCCACGACGACGACCGCCTCGCCTACCTCGACGCCCACCTGCGGGCCGCCCACGACGCCATCGCCGCCGGTGTCGACCTGCGGGGCTTCTTCGTGTGGTCGCTGCTCGACAACTTCGAGTGGGCCGAGGGGTTCTCCCAGCGCTTCGGCATCGTCCACGTCGACTTCGCCACCCAGCGCCGCACCCCCAAGGACAGCGCACTGTGGTATCGCGAGGTCATGGCAGCCAACGGGCTGGACAGCGGCAGCGGCACCTCACCGTGAGGACGATGACCGGCGCCCGCAGCACGCTCGAGGACGTGGCCGCCCGGGCCGGCGTGTCGCGGGCCACCGCGTCGCGGGTGCTCAACGGCAGCCCCCGGGTGTCCGACGACGCCCGCGTCCGGGTCGAGGCCGCGGTGGCCGCCATCGGCTACACCCCCAACCGGGCCGCCCGCTCGCTGGCCGTGCACCGCAGCGAGACGGTGGCGCTCGTCGTGTCCGAGCCCAGCGTGCGCCTGTTCGCCGACCCGTTCTTCGCCGGCACGACGCTCGGCATCACCGGCGAGCTGGGCGCCACCCGCTACCAGCTGGTGCTGCTCATGACCCCGAGCGACGCCGACCGCCCCCGCACCGAGGACCACCTGCTCCACGGGGGCGCCGACGGGGTGCTGGTGCTGTCGGCCCGGGCCGGCGACCCGCTCCCGGCCCGGCTGGCCCGCGCCGGGATCCCGTGCGTGGTGGCCGGCCGCCCCCCCGCCGGCGCCGGCGACGCCGTGGGCTTCGTCGACGCGGACAACGAGGGCGGGGCCCGCCAGGCGGTGGCCCACCTGGTCGAGCGGGGCCGGCAGGTGGTGGGCACCGTGGCCGGGCCGTCCGACATGGCGCCGGGCGTCGACCGCCGTGCGGGCTGGGCCCGGGGCCTGGCCCAGGCCGGGCGCCTGGCCCCCGCCGACCTGGTCAGCGAGGCCGACTTCACCCGCGAGGGCGGCGCCGCCGCCACCCGCGCGCTGCTGGCCCGCCGCCCCCAGCTCGACGGCCTCTTCGTGGCGTCCGACCTCATGGCCCTCGGCGCGCTCGACGCCCTGCGGGCCGCGGGCCGCCGTGTGCCCGACGACGTGGCCGTCGTCGGCTTCGACGACAGCGAGCTGGCCCGCTCGGCCGACCCGGCCCTCACCACGGTGCGCCAGCCGATCGAGCGCCTGGGGGCGCGCATGGCCCGCCTGCTGCTCGACCAGCTCGAGCGCGACGCCCCGCCGGTCGGCGAGGTGCTGAGCACCGAGCTGGTGGTGCGCCGCTCGACCTGAGCGGTCGGACGGCCGGGCGGTCAGGCGGGGTCGGGCGCCGGGGCGTCCTCGGGGGTGGGGCCGGGCTCTGCCTCGGCGGCGGCCTCGGTCGCCGGTGGGGCGGTGGAGATGATGCCCTTGCCGGTGTCGGGGTCGAAGAACTGCATGCGCCCGGCGTCGACGGCCATCACCACCGGATCCCCCACCCGGGCCGAGCTGTGGGGGTCGAAGCGGGCCACGACCATGGCGCCGCCGCCGGCGGCCTGGCGCTCCAGCTCCTCGATCGCCGCCTCGTCGACGTCGCCGGCCACGTGGCGGACGTCCTCGGTCACCGCCGGCCGGCAGTCGGTCCGCACGTGCAGCAGCAGCTCGGAGCCGAGCGCCTCCCGCAGCTCGACGTCGCCTCGCAGGGTGGTGCCGCCGGCGGCATCCCC
>DASXRH010000353.1:0-4020 GCA_036506715.1 Acidimicrobiales bacterium | reverse complement strand
CGACCGCCGTCGGGCGGCAGCGCGAACGCCGCCTCGGTGCCGTCGGGACGGCGGCCCCAGCGGACCGGCTCGACCACCTCGGGCAGCCCGGCCCGCCAGAGGGCCGTGCGCAGGGCGCACCGGCGGAACTGCCCGACGCTGGCCCCGCCGGGGGTGGCCACGAACCGGTAGGCCTCACCCGTGTGGTCGACGCACAGCGCGCCCCCGTTGGCGTGGTGCTCGTAGATCCACACGTCGGGCCGGCCCGGCCGGCTGACCCGCCCGGCCAGCCGGAACTCGTCGACGTGGACGGGCCAGGGGAAGCGCTCGGCCCGGGCGCGCCGGGCGGCCAGCACCAAGGGGCGCCACCACTCGAACAGGTGGGGCGCATCGTGCGGTGGGGACCATAGCTCCATGCCCCGGACCGTACGGAGGGGGTATGACACTTTCGGTCGCCGACGGCGCTTGACCCGCCGGTCAAGCTGGTGTTGGCTGGTCGGTGACGTTGGCGTCAGCGCCCGCGCCGGACCGAGGGGGAAGGCATGCACGACCTGGTCATCCGCAACGGCACCCTGGTCGACGGGTCGGGCGGCCCGGCGCGCACCGCCGACATCGCGATCGACGGCGAGACCATCACCGCCGTCGGCGACGTCCCCGAGCGCGGCCGGCGCGAGATCGACGCCACCGGCCGCATCGTCACCCCCGGCTTCGTCGACATCCACACCCACTACGACGGCCAGGCCACCTGGGACCCCGAGGTGTCGCCCAGCAGCTGGCACGGCGTCACCACCGTCGTCATGGGCAACTGCGGCGTCGGCTTCGCCCCGGCCCACCCGGCCAGGCGGGACTGGCTGATCCAGCTCATGGAGGGCGTCGAGGACATCCCCGGCACCGCCCTGGTCGAGGGCATGAGCTGGAACTGGGAGACCTTCCCCGAGTACCTCGACGAGCTCGAGCGCCTGCCCCGGGTGCTCGACGTCAGCGCGCTGGTCCCCCACGGCGCCGTCCGCGCCTACGTGATGGGTGACCGCGGCGGCGCCAACGCCGAGGCCACCCCCGACGAGATCGAGGCCATGGCCAAGGTGGTCCGGGAGGCGATCGAGGCCGGTGCCGTCGGCTTCTCGACCACCCGCACCATCCTCCACCGGGCCAAGGACGGCGAGTTGGCCGCCGGCACCACCGCCAGCGCCGACGAGCTGATCGGCATCGGCCGGGCCCTGGGCGACGCCGGCGCCGGCGTGTTCGAGGTGGCCAGCGACATGTTCGACCCCGACGGCGAGTTCGCCTGGATGCGGACCGTCGCCCGCGAGTCGGGCCGACCCGTGACCTTCGGCTGCCTGCAGGACGACCTGCGGCCGGAGCACTGGCGCCGGCTGATCGAGCTGGCCGACGAGTCCACGGCCGAGGGGGCCCGCATCGTCCCCCAGGTCGCGGGCCGGCCGGCCTGCGTGCTGTTCGGCTGGGACTCCAGCGCCCATCCCTTCCGCCTCCACGCCACCTGGAACGCCATCGCCGACCTGCCCCGGGAGGAGCGCATGGCCCGCCTGCGGGACCCCGAGGTCCGGGCCGCGATGGTCGACGAGCGGCCCCAGCTCGCGGGGCTCGCGACCATGCTCACGTCGTCGTGGCACAAGCTCTTCCCGCTGGGCGACCCGCCCGACTACGAGCCGCCGGCCGAGGCCAGCGTCGCCGCCATCGCCGGTCGCGAGGGCCGCAGCCCCGAGGAGGTCACCTACGACCTGATGATGGCCGACGACGGCCGGGGCCTCCTCTACATCCCGCTGCTCGGCTACGCCCACGGCGACTTCGGGGCGCTCCACGAGATGCTGGTCCACCCGGGCACCGTGCTGGGCCTCGGCGACGGCGGCGCCCACTGCGGGCTGCTGTGCGACGCCTCGCTGCCCACGTACATGCTGAGCCACTGGGTGCGCGACCGCGACCGGGGCGTCCGGCTCGGGCTCGAGGAGGCGGTCCACCTCCAGACCCGCCGCACCGCCGCTCTCTACGGCTTCGACGACCGGGGCCTGGTGGCACCCGGCTACCTGGCCGACGTCAACGTCATCGACCTCGACGCCCTGGCCATCGACGCCCCGGAGATGGTCTACGACCTGCCGGCCGGCGGGCGACGGCTCATCCAGCGGGCGCGCGGCTACGCCGCCACGGTGAAGCGGGGGGTCGTCGTCCGCGAGGACGACGAGGCGACCGGGGCACGACCCGGCCGCCTCCTGCGCGGCCCCCAGCCTGCACCGGTGATCGCCGGCTGACCAGCGCCGATCCCGCCGGCGGGCCCTCGCCGCCGACGAGGCCGCCCCGCCGGCGGGCGGACGCGGCCGGCGGGTGTGCCGAATCCCACAGCCGACTGCGGCACGGACGCCGGTAGCGTGGCGCGCCATGGAGGTCCGCCTGCTCGGGCCCGTCGACGTGGTGGCCGACGACGGCTCGCCGGTGGCGGTGCCGGGCCAGAAGCTCCAGCTCGTGCTGGCTGCGCTGGCGATCGAGCGCGGCAAGGTCGTCTCGCCCGAGCGGCTGGTCGACATCCTGTACGGCGACGATCCGCCCCGCCAGCCCGCCAACTCGCTGCAGGTGCTGGTGTCCCGCCTGCGCCGCAGCCTGGCCGACGCCGGCGAGCCGGCCGCCATCGAGACCACCGACGCCGGCTACCTGCTGGCCGCCGGCGACGGGCTCGGCACCGACCTCGAGCGGTTCGACGCCCTGGTGGCCCGCGCCCGCGCGGCCCTCACCCACGACCCGGCCGCCGCCACCGCCGACCTGCGGGCCGCGCTCGGCCTCGAGCGGGGCGACCCGCTGGCGGGCCTGCCGTCGGACGGCTGGGCCCGGGGCGAGCGGGCCAGGCTGGGCGAGGCCCGGCTGAGCGCGGTCGAGGACTGCGTCGACGCCCAGCTGGCCACCGGCGCCCATGCCGCCGTGGTCCCCGAGCTCGAACGGCTGGTCGACGAGCACCCACTGCGGGAGCGGCTGTGGGCCCAGCTCATGCTGGCCCTCTACCGGTGCGGCCGGCAGGCCGACGCGCTGCGGGCCTTCGCCGACGCCCGCCGCCGGCTGGTCGAGGAGCTGGGGATCGACCCCGGTGCCGACCTGCGGCGCATGGAGGCGGCGGTCCTGGCCCAGGACCCGGCGCTGGACCCGCCGGCCCCTCCCCCGGAGGCGGCCCCGAGCCCTGCGCCGGCGATCGCGCCCGTGCCCACGGCGGCGCTCGCCCGTCCCCGGCGGCAGGGCAACGTCCCCCGGCCGCTCACCACCTGCCTGGGCCGCGAGGGCGACCTGGCCGAGGTCCTCGACCTGCTGGCCAGCCACCGGCTGGTCACGCTGGTGGGCCCGGGCGGGGCTGGCAAGACCCGGCTGGCGTTGGAGGTGGCGGCGTCGGTGGCGGGCGACGCTCCCGACGGCGTGTGGCTGGTCGACCTGGCGGCCGTGACCGACGCAGGCGGGGTGCTGGCGGCGCTGGTGCGGGCGCTGGGCCTCGACGAGGGGGCGCTGGCCGGCTCGCCGGTCCCGCGCTCGACCGACGAGGTGGCCGACGTGCTGGCCGAGCGGCGCATGGTGCTGCTGGTCGACAACTGCGAGCACGTGGTCGACGACGTGGCCCGGCTGGCCGAGACGCTGCTCGCCCGGGGGCCCGAGCTGCGCATCCTGGCCACCAGCCGCGAGACCCTGGGGGTGCCGGGCGAGTTCCTGTTCGTGGTGCCGCCGCTGCCGCTGGCCGTCGCCGTCGACCTGTTCATCGAACGGATGGCGGCCGGCGGGCAGGCGTCCGTGCCCGACGAGCCCGAGTGGCTGCGGGCGGTGGTCGACATCTGCGAGCGGCTCGACGGCCTGCCCCTGGCGGTCGAGCTGGCGGCGGCCCGGGCCCGGCACCTCGACGTGATCGAGCTGGCCGGGCGGATCGACCGGCGGTTCGACGTGCTGACCGAGGGCCCCCGCACCGCCCAGCCCCGCCAGAGGACGCTGCGGGCGGTGGTCGACTGGAGCTACGGGCTGCTCGACGAGGACGAGCGGCGGGTGTTCGAGCGGCTCTCGGTG
>DASXRH010000352.1:0-3837 GCA_036506715.1 Acidimicrobiales bacterium | reverse complement strand
CTCTTCGACGCTGGGCTCGATGAGCTCGACGGCGTCGGGCTCGCGCTCCCGCCAGGCCGCCGCCCGCCGGGCCACCTCCTCGAACTCGGCCAGCGACGACACCGACAACCCGAAGTGGTCGAGCCGGGGCGCGGTCATCGGCTGGTCGTCGGCGACGAGGAACACGAACTGCTCGTTGGTGTGGGCGCGGAGCACCAGCCGCCGGCGGTCCTCGGTGAGCTGGGGGTACTCCTCGAAGCCGAACACGTCGCCGTAGAAGGCGGTCAGGGCGGCCCGGCCGTCGGCGTCCAGCCGGTCGGCCGGCACCGACAGGGCCACGTGGTTGAGGCGGGGCGGCTTGGCGAAGTCGGGTCCGGTCACGGTCGCACCAGCACCTTCCCGGCCAGCCGGCCCTCGGCCAGGCCGACCATCGCGTCGAGCAGTCCGTCCAGGGGGACCACGTCGGGTTCGAGCAGGTCGTCGACCGGCAGGCGGCCGGCCGCCAGCAGGGCCAGGGCCTCGTCGAAACCGCCCTGGTCGTAGGTGAACGCCCCGGTGACCACCAGCTCGTTGAGCAGGATGCGGTTGGGGTCGAACCGCGGGGCCTCGATGCCGGCCCCCACCAGCACCAGCGTCCCGCCCCGCACCAGCTGGGCCAGGCCCGCCTCCATCGCCGCCCGCTTCCCCGAGCACTCGAGCACCACGTCGACCGCGCCGGCGATCACCCGCCCCGGATCGGCGACGGTCGGGACCTCGAGCTCGGCCGGGTCGATCACCCGTGTCGCGCCCACCGCGGCGGCCAGCGCCCGCCGCCGCTCGCCCGGCTCGGCGCAGGTCACGTCGTCCACCCCCCGGGCCCGGAGGGCGGCGACGGTCAGCGCGCCGATGGGCCCGGCCCCCAGCACCAGCGTCCGCTGGCCCGGCCGGACGCCCGAGCGGGTGATGCCGTGGAGCGCCACCGCCAGCGGCTCGGCCAGCGCGGCCGCCCGGGGCTCGAGCCCGGCCGGCAGGGGCAGCAGCTCGTCGGCCGCCGTGCGCTTGTAGGTGGCGAAGGCCCCCTGCTCGGGCCCGACGCCCGGGGTGTCGCGGGTGGCGCACAGCGACGGGCGGCCGGCCCGGCAGGCGGCGCACGTCCCGCAGCGGACCGTCGGCCCGCCCACGACCGCGTCGCCGACCGCCCAGCGGGTGACCCCGCCGCCGACGGCCGCCACCCGACCGATCCACTCGTGGCCGTGCCAGCTGCCCTGCTGACCCCAGCCTTCCAGCACCATGTGGAGGTCGCTGCCGCACACGCCGCACAGCTCGACGGCCACCAGCACGTCGTCGTCGCCGAGGGCGGGCACGGGCACGTCCTCGACCTCCAGGCGACCCGGCCCCCGCAGTACGGCGGCGGCCATCCGATCGGGCACGATCCCCGGGGCCGCGGTCACGCCGCACCCCCGCACAGCAGCGTGGCGGCCCGGTGGGCCAGGGCGGCCAGTGTCAGCGTCGGGTTGTAGCCCGCCGAGGTGACGAACACCGACGAGTCGCAGATGAGCACGTTGTCGACCTCCCACAGTCGTTGGTCGGGGGACACCACCGAGGTCGCCGGGTGGGTGCCCATGCGGGCGGTGCCCATGACGTGGCGGCTGGCCGGCGCCACGCCCAGCGGGCTGACCTCGGCGTGGACGTCGAGGTCGCCCTGGGGGGGCGAGGTGGCCGAGAACGCCACCTCGGCGCCGGCGTCGAGCATCACGGCCTCGTGGAGGGGGGCGGCGTGGGCGGAGGCCGCCAGCTCGTGGCGGTGGGGCGCGTAGGTCACCCGCCCTGCGGGGAACCCCCACACGTCCCGCACGGCCGGGTCGAGGTCGACCCGGTTGCCCGCCTGGGGCAGGTCCTCGCCCTGGACGGTGAAGGCCCACAGCCGGCGGCGCAGCGCGCTGTCGGCCATCGACCGCGTGTGGGCGGGGCCGGCCGGGTAGGTGCGGGCCTCGTCCAGCGGCCCGGGCCCGGCGCCGTGCTCGACCACCCCGCCCCGCAGCCACGGCAGGCCGGCGGCCCGGGCCGCCGCCCGCAGCCCGGGGGTGTCGATCATGAGGTCGTCGTGGAGGTGGGTGACGCTGCGCCCCCGCTCGCCGCCGGTGGGCCCGGGGAAGATCCCGACCGTGAACGTCTGGAAGTGCACCATGAGGTAGCGGCCGGCCAGGTCGCCGCCGAGCCCGGTGCGCAGCAGCAGCCGGGGGGTCTCGAACGCCCCCGCCGCCAGCACCACCGCCCGGCCGGCCCGCACCTCGCGCACCGGCGGGTCGGGGTACCCGGTGAGGTCGAGGTAGCGGACGCCGGTGGCCCGCCGCCCGCCGGCGGCGCGGACCACCTCGGTGACGTAGGCGTCGGGCCGCAGGTCGCAGCGGCCCGACCGCAGCGCCCGCTGGAGGGACGCCACCGGGTCCCCCTTGGCGTGGACCGGGCAGCCGTAGCCGGCGCAGAACCCGCAGTCGGCGCAGGCGGGGCGGCCGTCGTAGGCCACGCTGTTGATGCCCGTGGGAGCGCGGTAAGGGTGCAGTCCCGCCCGCTCGGCGGCCTTGGCCGAGACCAGCGCCATCGGCATGTCGTCGCCCGGCGGCATCGGGAACGGGCCGCTGCGCCAGGCGGCGAACGGGTTGGCCCCGTCCTCGCCGGCAACCCCGAACGCCCGCTCGACCGCCGCGTAGTGGGGCTCGAGGTCGTCGTAGCCGAGCGGCCAGTCCCGCACGTCGGCCCCGTCGACCGGCCCCCGGGCCGAGCGCAGCCGGAAGTCCTCCTCCCGGAACCGGGGCAGCTTGGCGTCGGCGTGCACCCCACCGCCGCCGACGGTCGACGGCAGGTTGTTGACCTCGCCGGTGAGCAGCCGGTCGCCGTCGGCCGGTGACCGCCGGTAGGTGCGGGGCTCGAGCCGGGGGTCGGGGCCCAGCAGGTGACGGCGGGTGGCCGCCACCTCGTCGTTGGCGAAGTGGCGCAGCCGCTCGTGGGGCGGGGCCAGGTCGACGAGGTGGTTGCGGCCCTTCTCCAGCACCACCACCGACCACCCGGCCGCGGTCAGCACATCGGCCACCGTGGACCCGCCGGGCCCCGAGCCGACGATCACGGCGTCGCAGTCGGCCGTGGTCACCGGGCGCCCGCCGGAGGGAACAGCGGGGCGGGGAAGCCGATGCGCGCCCACCCCGCGCCGTCGCGGTTGCCGCCGTAGGCGGGGTCGCCGTACGCCGCCTCGCACGCGTGGGCGTGGACGACCCGGGCGTCGGCCGGCTCGGGGGCGCCGGCGGCCACCCGCCGGTAGACGGCCCGCCACTCGGCCACCCGCTCGGCCCACGCGTGGCGCTCCCACGGGCCCAGCTCCAGCCACCGGGGCCCGGCACCGGCCCAGGGCCCGGGCGCGGCCCACAGGTGCGGCGGGTCGTGGTCGAGGGCGGTGAGCAGGCGTTCCACGTAGGCGACCGCTCCCAGGTCGGCCGACCCCGGCACCCGGGCGTCGAGCGCGGCGGCCAGCGCGGCCCGCTCCCGATCGTCGAACAGGGCGGTCACGGGTTGTCCCGCAGGTAGCGGTACACGCCGGCCATGTCGGTGCCGACCTTGGCCGGCAGCGGGTGGATCGTCGCCCCCATGGCCCGGGCGCCCCACACGATCTTGGCCGTGCGCTCGGCGAGGGCGGCGTTGTGCAACGCCTTGGCGGGCGTCGCCGCGCAGGTGACCAGCCCGTGGTTGGCCAGCAGGGCCGCGCCCCGGTCGGCCAGGCGGGCGGCCACCTCCTCGCCCAGCGCCGCGGTGCCCGTGCCCCGGTAGTCGCAGCAGGGGACGTCGCCGCCGAGGTAGACGACGACCTCCTCGATCACGGCCGGGATC
>DASXRH010000351.1:0-1647 GCA_036506715.1 Acidimicrobiales bacterium | reverse complement strand
GTGTGACATCGGCAACTACTGCCTCAGGCCGTGCGCCCCCGGGTCGCCGGTGGCCGCGGCCACCAGGGCCACCAGCGCGTCGTCGATGAGGTCGATCAGCTCGTCCCGATCGAGGTCGCCCCGCCCCAGCCAGTCGACGGTCAGCTCCTCGGTGAACGCCACCCACCCCCGCACCGCCGCCCGCAGCCGGGGCGGGGGGTCGTCGGCCGCCCCCAGGCCCGCCAGGACCCGCTGGCTGAAGGCGGCCCGGGTCTCCTCGTACACGGCCAGCAGCTCGGGGTCGCCGCCCGCCGATCCGCGGATGAAGGCCACGTAGGCGTCGCGGTTGGCGGTCACGTGGTCGACGAAGGCGGCCACCCCCGCCCGCAGCTGGGCCACGCCGTCCAGCGCCGGGTCGGTCTCGGTGCGGTCGAGCATCTCGCGGGCGGCGGCCCGGGCCACCGCCACGTGGAAGTCGCGCTTGGTGGGGAAGTAGTGGAACAGCAGGCCCCGGCTGATGCCCGCCTCGGCGGCGATGTCGTCGACCGCCACCTTGTCCAGCGGCAGCGTCGCCAGCATCTGCAGGCCGAGCCCGACCAGCTGAGCGCGCCGGGCCTCGGGGTCGAGGCGTGTGCGGGGGGAGGTCGCCACGCGCGCATGCTAACGATCACTATTGACGCACGGTCAACAACGTGTCACAACATTGTTGAACAGCGCTCAACAGGGGGGGTGGTGCCATGGCCCGACGGACCGACTTCGAGCTGAGCGGCGCGCGGGCCCTGGTCACGGGCGCCGGCAGCGGGATCGGGCGGGCCATCGCCGTCGAGCTGGCCCGCAAGGGCAGCCGGGTGGTGGCCGTCGACATCGACGGCGAGACGGCCGAGAAGACGGCGATCGCCTGCGGCGAGATCGGGCCCGAGGCCGTGGCGTTCGCGTGCGACGTGGCCGATGCCGACGCGGTCACCGCGCTGGCCGGCGAGGTGGCCGCCACCGGGCCGCTCGACGTGCTGGTCAACAACGCCGGCGTCGGCATGTCGGCCCGGTTCGCCGACATGAGCCTCGACGACTGGCGCTGGATCCGGGGTGTCAACCTCGACGGCATCGTCCACTGCTGCCACGCCTTCGCCCCGGCCATGCTCAAGCGGGGCCACGGCCACGTGGTCAACATGTCCTCCGGCCTGGCCTACACCATGCGGGCCACCGAGCCCGGCTACGTCACCACCAAGGCGGCCGTGCTGGCCCTGTCGCAGTGCCTGCGGGCCGACTGGGCCGGGTCGGGGGTGGGCGTGACGGCGGTGTGCCCGGGGGTGATCGACACGCCGATCCTCGACGCCACCCGGTTCCTCGGCGACCAGGCCGCGAGCGAGGAGCGCGCCCGCAAGCTCTTCCGCCGGGGCCACCCGCCCGAGCTGGTGGCCCGCGACGTGGTGGTGGCCATCCGCCACGACAAGGCCCTGGCCACCGTCGGGTGGGAGGCCAAGCTCGGCTGGTGGGCCCACCGCCTGCTGCCGGTGCGGGCCCACCAGGCCATGGCCCGCCAGGGCGCGTGACCCGGTGACCACCCACCCCGCCGTGCCCTCGGGCGCCACCCCCGGGGCGCGGCCCGGCGCCGCCCCGCCCGACACCGACCTCGGCCCCCCGCCGGGCGACGACGTCGGGGTCACCACC
>DASXRH010000350.1:0-2376 GCA_036506715.1 Acidimicrobiales bacterium | reverse complement strand
GTCGGGCAACCTGGCGGCCTACGACGCCGCCGGGGTCACCGGCTGCAGCGACGGCGGCGGCGTCCTGAGCTGCACCCCGCTGTGGTCGGCGGGGGTCGGCGGCGTCGCCAGGACGCCGGCCGTCGACGGCGCGACGGTGTTCGCGGTGTCCGGCGCCGGTGCCCTCTCGGCCGTCCCGGTCGCCGGCGCCCCCGGGCCCGGCCGCCCGGTGGCGTGGACCGGTCAGGGCGTCACCACCGAGGTGGCGGCCGAGCGCCCGTGGGTGATCGGCGGCAGCGCCGAGGGGCCTGCGGGCCTGGGCCCCGCCGCCGCGACCAGCGCGCCGGGCATCGCGAACGGGGTGGTGTACGTGGGCACGGCCGACGGCCGGATCCAGGACTTCGCCCCCGACGGCTGCGGCACCCTCCCCGGCCTGACCTGCCCACCGCTGTGGTCCGCCCCGGTGGCCGGGGCCCCGTCGTCGGTCATCGTCGCCAACGGCCGGGTGGTCGTCGGCAATGACACCGGCTCGCTGGTGTCGTTCGGCCTGCCCGCCTAGCGGTCGGCCTCGTCGCGACGGGTGTCGTGGTGGCTGGGGCTGGCGGCCCCGTGCGGCGCGTGCGCTGGTGCCTGCCGGCCTCGCGGTCAGCCCTCATAGCAGTACGCCCGCCACTCGCCGGTTCGGCGGACCGGGCACAGCGCCCCCGCGGCTCGCAGGAGCCAGTCGAGCACCGTGTCGAGCGCGGCTTCGTCGGTCGGCACGGCCAGGTCCGGCACCACCACCAGGCCCCGGCGGGGGTGGTCCTGGCGGATCCGCCAGCCGTCGGGGACCGGCACGCCCCGTTCGGCCAGCATGGCCGCCGCCCGCGGGCCCTGGCTGTGCTGGATCCCCGCGCTGGCCGGCTCACGGCCCTGGGCGGGCGCCCAGGTGGCCAGAGGCACCGTCGGGCCCCGGGCGGCCAGCAGCGCGCCGAGGCCGCTGCGCTCGGGCGGGGGCTCGTCGACGTCGAGCCCGGGGGACAGGTTGATCCAGCCGGCGCCGGCCGCCGCCATGGCCGCCATGCGGCTGACCACGGCCGATCGCCGCTGCTCGTGGAAGTCGACGACCACCGGATCCCGGGTAGGCACCGGCCCAACCTACGACGGGTAATCTCACGCGGTGGCGGCAATCGCAGATCTCGTCGTTGACGACACCGGCGTCGCAGGCCCACCCGAGGGGGAGGTTCCCGCCGCGGAGGGGGGTGGATCCCGCCTCAATCCGTGGGTGCTGCGGGTCGCCTTCATCCTGGCCGTGCTGCCGCTGGTGGCGTCGGCCATCGCCATGCTCGTCGCCCAGCGCGGCTACACGCCCACCGGCGACCTGGCCCTCACCGAGATGCTCACCCGCGACGTCGGCCAGCGCTGGCTCGAGCTCGGGCCCTACTCCCGCGACGGCTGGTTCCACCCCGGGCCGGCGATGTTCTACCTGCTGGCCGGGCCCTACCGGCTGACCGGCAGCCAGTCGGTGGGCATGAACGTGGCGGCGCTGGCGGTCAACGCCACCGCCATCGCCGGCATGGCCTTCATCGCCCGCCGGCGGGGTCCGGCGCTGGCACTGCTCACGCTGGTCGGCTGCGCCCTGCTCATCCGGTCGCTCGGCGTCGACCCGGTGCGACTGCCGTGGAACCCGTGGGTCACGGTCCTGCCCTACGGCCTGCTCGTGTTCCTGACCGTGGCCATGGCATGGGGCGACCGCTGGGCGCTGCCGGTGGCCGTGGCCGTGGCGTCGTTCCTGGGCCAGACCCACATCGGCTACGTGGCCCTGGCGACCCCGCTGGTGGTCATCGGCGCGGTGTGGCTGCTGGTGGTCACGCCGACCGGCACCCGTCGCAAGCTGGTCCTCCCCGGGTTCCTGGCCGCGCTGGTCGGGGCGCTGATGTGGCTGCCGCCGGTCCTCCAGCAGGTCACCAACACGCCCGGCAACCTCGGGGTCGTGGTCCGCTGGTTCGGCGACGGCGGACCGGGGCAGGAGAAGCCCCAGACGCTCCAGGCCGGCTGGCGCATCGTCAGCTCGCAGTTCGGTGCCACCCCCGAGTGGCTGTTCGGCAGCCGGGGCACGAACATGACCGCCGAGCCGACGTCGATGTACGACCCGCTGCTGCCGATCCTCCTGCTCGTGGTCGCCGGCGCCATCGTGGTGCTGTGGCGGCGCCGGGTGGCGGGCTCGCCGCAGATGGTGCTGGTGTGGCTGGCCGCCTCGGTCATCGGTGTGGTGGCCACGGCCCGCACGGTCGGCCCGATCTTCGCCTACCGGGTCGGCTGGGCCTGGCTGCTCGGCATGCTGGGCATCGTCCTCGTCGCCTGGGCCGGGTGGCGGGCGCTGACCGACTGGCGGCCGGCGCTCGAGCGCCGGCTGCT
>DASXRH010000349.1:0-1654 GCA_036506715.1 Acidimicrobiales bacterium | reverse complement strand
GCGGCCTTCAACCGCGACTTCTGGGTCGAGTCCGCCGGGTGGTTCGCCGTCGCCCTCGACGGCGACAAGCGTCAGGTCCCGGCGCTGGCGTCCAACGTCGGCCACTGCCTGTGGACCGGCATCGTCGACGAGGACAAGGCGGCGGTGCTGGTCAAGCACCTGTTGTCCGACGACCTGTTCTCGGGCTGGGGCATCCGCACCCTCGGCGCCTCGATGGGCGGCTACGACCCCCTCGGCCCCCACACCGGTGCGGTGTGGCCCCACGACAACGCCCTGTGCGCGGCCGCCCTGGTGCGCTATGGCTTCGTCGACGAGGCCCACCGGGTGGTGCTGGCCCAGCTCGACGCCGCCCGGGCCGGCGGCGGGTCCCTGCCGGTGCTGGCCGGGCTCGACCGCGAGGACGTGGCCGGTCCGGTCAGGTTCCCCGACGCCTGCACCACCCGCGCCCTGTCGGCGGCGGCGCCGCTGCTCCACCTGCGGTCGCTGCTGCGGCTCGACCCGTGGGTGCCGCGGGGCAAGCTGTGGCTGTCGCCGGTGCTGCCGCCCGAGATCGGCCGGCTGCGGGTCGAGCGGATCCCGCTGATGGGGGGCACGGTCACCGTGTCGGTCGAGGCCGACCGGGTCGAGGTCGAGGACCTGCCGCCCGGCCTCGAGCTGGTGGCCGAGCCCCGCCGCCCGCTGTCGTCCACCACCGCGAGCTGATCCCCGTGTCGTGAGGACCGCCTGTCGGCGTAACAGCAGGTCAGGCGGTCGAATCCCGGAGGTCTTCCTTCCAGGCCCGGAAGCGGGTGTGGCGGGCCCCGCTCGGCCCCAGGCCGTCGCCGGTGCCGTCGGGGAACAGCCGGAACGTCCAGGTGACGGCCAGGTCGTCGGCCCTGGCCACCCAGTAGCGGGCGTCGGCCCCGGCCGCGGGGCCGGCCCGCCACAGGAGCCAGGGGCCGATGCGCCGCTTGTAGTCGGCCACCGGGGTGCCGGGCAGGTCGTCGCCCAGGGACAGCAGGGGGGCCGGCGCCTCGATCCAGGCCGAGGCCGGGATGTTGCGGTCGCGCACCGGGGTGGCGGGCAGGTCGGC
Source organism: Acidimicrobiales bacterium (assembly GCA_036506715.1). Taxonomy (GTDB): domain Bacteria; phylum Actinomycetota; class Acidimicrobiia; order Acidimicrobiales; family VFJN01; genus ZC4RG19. The sequence goes on along the minus strand of DASXRH010000349.1, from coordinate 582 downwards.
GGTGTGGACCGGCGTCTCGTCGTAGGGCCGCTGGTCGTAGCGGAGGGCGTCGGCCATCACCAGCCCCGGTCGATCCACTCCTGGAGGTGGGGGCGCTCGGCGGCGACGGTGGTGGGGTCGCCGTGCCCGGGCAGGACCCGGGTCCCGCCGTCGAGGGTGAGAAGCCGGTCCTCGACCGAGCGGATGATGGTGGGGAAGTCGCCGCCGGGGAACTTGGTGGCGCCGGGGCCACCGGGGAACAGCGTGTCGCCGCTGAACAGCACCGGGGCGCCCTCGATCAGGAAGCACATCGAGCCGGGCGTGTGCCCAGGCGTGAGGATCGTGCGCAGCCGCAGCCGGCCGACCTCGAACACCGACTCGTCCTCGAGGATGTCGTCGTACGACGGGAGCATGGCGGCGTCCTCGGCCGTGACCGCCACGCGGTAGCCCGCGTCGCGCACGGCCGGCACGGCCTGGATGTGGTCCCAGTGGCCGTGCGTCTCGAGGACGGTGCGGACGTTGAGCGCCCGGCACAGCTCGAGCAACTTCTCGTGCTCGTTGGCCGCGTCGAGCAGGACCGCGTCACCGGTCTCGCGACAGCGC
>DASXRH010000348.1:0-3694 GCA_036506715.1 Acidimicrobiales bacterium | reverse complement strand
AAGGCCGTCAGCCCGGCGGAGACGCCCCCGACCGAGGTGCCCGGCAGCCACCGGGCCAGCGCGTCGACCACCGCGTCGCGGCGCTGGCGGTAGATCCGCCGGGTGCGGCGCAGGTGGCGGTCGAGGTCGCCCCGTTCGAGGAACTCGCCGAAGGTGGCCTGGACGATCGAGGTGCCCATGTGATCGGTGAGCAACCGGGCCCGGAGCACGTCGTCGAGCAGGTCGGGCGGGACCACCAGCCAGCCCAGCCGGAGGCCGGGGGCCAGGCTCTTGGACAGCGTCCCGTGGTAGATCACCCGGTCGGGGGCCACGCCCTGGAGGGCGCCGACGGGCTGGCGGTCGTAGCGGTACTCGGCGTCGTAGTCGTCCTCGATGACGTAGGCGCCGGTGGCCCGGGCCCAGTCGGCCAGCTCGGTCCGGCGCCGGGCCGACAGCACCACGCCGGTGGGCGACTGGTGGGCCGGGGTCACCACCACCGCCCCGACGGTCGCCGCCGGCAGCGCCGCCAGCGCGTCGGTACGGATGCCCTGCTCGTCGACCGGCACCGGGTGGGCCCGGCCGCCGGCGGCGTGGATCTGGTCCCGGGGGTCGTCGTAGCCGGGGACCTCGACGGCCACCCCGGTGCGGCCCCGGTCGAACAGCGCCCGCAGCACGAGGCTGAACCCGTGGCCGAAGCCGTTGCACATCACCACCTGGGCCGGCTCGCAGGCGACGCCCCGCACCCGGCCGAGGTAGGCGGCGATCGATGCCCGGACCGCGGGCAGCCCGGCCGGCGGCAGGTAGCCGAGGTCGGCGTCGGGCATGGCGGCCAGCGCCGCCCGGGTGGCCCGGGCCCAGGCGGCCCGGGGGAACAGGGCCAGGTCGGGCAGGCCCGAGCGGAAGTCGTGGGTGAGCGCCGGCGCCGGGACCGGCCCGGCGCCGGTGCGGGCGGGGCCCGCGGCGCCGACGTCGTTGACTCGGGTGCCCGAGCCCTGGACGGTCGTCACGTAGCCCTCGGCGGCCAGCTGGTCGTAGGCGTCGACCACCACCCCGCGGGTGACGCCCAGGTCGGCGGCCAGCGCCCGGCTCGACGGCAGCCGCTCGCCCGGGGGCAGGCGCCCGGAGCGGATCGCGTCGCGGAGTCCCTCCTCCACCTGGACCCGCAGCCCGCGGGGCCGCGACCGATCCAGGGCCACGAACAGATCCGGTGAAGTGGTACCCATAATGACCTCCTGATTGGACCTTATCAGGGAGCCAATCCAGCCGTACCGTGGTGCTCGTCAATCACGACGGAACGCCCGAGGAGGGCCACCGATGCACCACGACACCGCGATGGAGCTGGCCACGATCCACCAGGGCGAACTGCTGCAGGGCGCCACCCGCCAGCGCACCGTCCGCCTCGCCCGCTTCGCCCGCCGCAACCGGCGCCGCACCACGACCCAGGGAGCCTGACCGATGTTCAGCGTCCACTGCCCCCGCCACGGCCAGGAGGTCCTCCTCGGCCACCGCCAGATCCTCGGCATCGCCGGCCGGGGCCCCGACCTGACCGTGCGCTGGGTGTGCTGGTGCGGTCACGAGGGCGAGTACCACCCCCAGGCCCGCCCGGCCGGCAACCCGGTCGCCGACGCCGCCTGACCCGTCCCACCCCAGCCCCCCGGACGCGGACGAGCCCGCCATCCGACCGGATGGCGGGCTCGTCGCTGCGTGCCGTGAGCGGCGGGGCTACATCATCCCCATGCCGCCCATGCCGCCCATGGGGTCGCCGCCACCCGCGGGGGCGGCAGCGGGCGGCTCGGGCTTGTCGGCCACGAGCGACTCGGTGGTGAGCACCAGGCCGGCGATCGACGCCGCGTTCTGCAGCGCCGCCCGGGTGACCTTGGCGGGATCAATGACGCCGGCCTTGACCAGGTCCTCGAAGTCGCCGGTGGCCGCGTTGAGCCCGACAGGGCCCTCCTCGGACTCGGTCTGACGCACCGCCACGGCCCCCTCGAGGCCGGCGTTGTCGGCGATGAGCCGGGCCGGGGACTCGAGCGCCGAGTAGACGGTGCGGGCACCGGTGGCCTGGTCGCCGGACAGGCTGTCGACGACCTTGCGCACCGCGGCCCGGCTGCGGAGCAGGGCGGTGCCGCCACCGGCGACGATGCCCTCCTCGATGGCGGCCCGGGTGGCGGACAGCGCGTCCTCGATGCGGTGCTTCTTCTCCTTGAGCTCGACCTCGGTGGCCGCGCCGACCTTGACCACGGCCACGCCACCGGACAGCTTGGCCAGCCGCTCCTGGAGCTTCTCGCGGTCCCAGTCGGAGTCGGTGTCGTCGATCTCGCGCTTGATCTGGTTGATGCGGCCCTTGATGTCGTCGTCCGAGCCGGCACCGTCGACGATCGTGGTCGTGTCCTTGGTGACGATGACCTTCTTGGCCTTGCCCAGCAGGTCGAGGGTGAGGTTGTCGAGCTTGAGCCCGACCTCCTCGGCCACGACCTGACCACCGGTGAGGGTGGCCATGTCGCCGAGCATCGCCTTGCGGCGGTCGCCGAAGCCGGGGGCCTTCACGGCCACGCTGTTGAACGTGCCACGGATCTTGTTGACCACCAGGGTGGCGAGGGCCTCGCCCTCGACGTCCTCGGCGATGATCAGCAGCGGCCGGCCGCCCTGCATGACCTTCTCGAGCACCGGCAGGAGCTCCTGCACCGAGCTGATCTTGCCCTGGTTCAGCAGGATGTACGGCTCGTCGAGCACGGCCTCCTGGCGGTCCTGGTCGGTGACGAAGTAGGGCGACAGGTAGCCCTTGTCGAACTGCATGCCCTCGGTGAAGTCGAGCTCCATGCCGAAGGTGTTCGACTCCTCGACCGTGACCACGCCGTCCTTGCCGACCTTGTCGATGGCGTCGGCGAGCACCTCGCCGATGGCCGGGTCGGCGGCGGAGATGGCTGCGACCTGGGCGATCTCGGACCGGTCGTCGATCTCCTTGGACAGGTCCTTGATGGCCTCGACCGCGGCGGCGACGGCCTTCTCGATGCCCCGCTTCAGCCCGGTGGGGCTGGCGCCGGCGGCCACGTTGCGCAGGCCCTCGTGCACCAGCGCCTGGGCGAGCACGGTGGCGGTTGTGGTGCCGTCACCCGCGATGTCGTTGGTCTTGGTGGCGACCTCCTTCACGAGCTGGGCGCCCATGTTCTCGAAGGGGTCGTCGAGCTCGATCTCGCGGGCGATCGAGACGCCGTCGTTGGTGATGGTCGGGGCGCCCCACTTCTTGTCGAGCACCACGTTGCGGCCCTTCGGCCCCAACGTGACCTTCACCGCGTCGGCAAGCTTGTTGACGCCGGCCTCGAGGGCACGGCGCGCGTCGTCGTCGAACTTGAGGATCTTGGGCATCAGCGCCTCACTTCGTGACGATGGCGAGCACGTCGCGGGCCGACAGGACGAGAACGTCCTCACCGTCCACGGTGACTTCGGTGCCGCCGTACTTGCTGTAGAGGACCGTGTCGCCGACGCTCACGCCGACGGGGATGATCTCGCCCGTCTGCTCGGACCGCTTGCCCGGGCCCACTGCCACTACCTCGCCCTGCTGGGGCTTCTCCTTGGCGGTGTCGGGGATGACCAGGCCGCTGGCGGTGGTCTCCTCGCTCTCGCCGGGCTTCACGACGATGCGATCGTCGAGGGGCTGCAAAGCCATGTGTGTCGCCTCCATTGGCGCTGGTCGGCTAACCCCCGTGGGGTTAGC
>DASXRH010000347.1:0-2422 GCA_036506715.1 Acidimicrobiales bacterium | reverse complement strand
TACGACGAGGCCATCCTGCTCAACGGGGCCGGCATGGTGTCCGAGTGCACGGGAGAGAACATCTTCGTGGCCCGCCACGGCAAGCTGCTCACCCCGCCGCTGTCGGCGGGCGCGCTCGAGGGCATCACCCAGAGCTCGGTGATGACCATCGCCCGCGACCTGGGCTTCGAGGTGACGCTGGGCGAGCTGTCCCGCAGCGACCTGTATGTCGCCGAGGAGATGTTCGTGTGCGGCACCGCGGCCGAGGTGTCGTCGGTGCGGTCGGTCGACGACCGGGAGATCCCGGCGCCGGGCCCGATGACGCTGGCCATCGGCGAGGAGTACCACCGGGCCGTCCGTGGCGAGGTGGACCGGTACAAGGACTGGGTGGAGCATGCCTGAGGCCACGCCATCGAGTGTCGACATCTTCGACACGACGCTGCGGGACGGGGCCCAGTTCGAGGGCATCTCGCTCACCGTCGAGGACAAGCTCCGGGTGGCCGAGCAGCTCGACTGGCTGGGCGTCCGCTGGATCGAGGGCGGCTACCCCCAGGCCAACCCCCGCGACGCGGAGTTCTTCCAGCGGGCCGCGGCCGGCGACCTCCGGCTCGAGACGGCGACGCTGGTGGCCTTCGGGTCGACCCGCAAGCCGCTCGGTCGGGTCGACATCGACCCCACCCTGACCGCGCTGGTCGGGTCCGGGGTGTCGACGGCGTGCATCGTCGGCAAGAGCTGGGACTTCCACGTCACCGAGGCGCTGCGCACCACGCTCGACGAGGGTGTGGCCATGGTCGGCGAGTCGGTGCGCTTCCTGCAGGGCGAGCTGGCCCGGGTGTTCTTCGACGCCGAGCACTTCTTCGACGGCTACAAGGCCAACCCCGAGTTCGCACTGCGGGTGCTGGAGGCGGCCGCCACCGGGGGCGCCGAGGTGCTCGTGCTGTGCGACACCAACGGCGGCTCGCTGCCCCACGAGGTGCAGCGGATCGTGGGCGAGGTCGTCGCCTACTTCGGCCCCGACCAGCAGATCGGCATCCACACCCAGAACGACAGCGGCTGTGCGGTCGCCAACTCGGTGGCCGCCGTGGTGGCGGGGGCCAGCCACGTCCAGGGAACCGTCAACGGCTACGGCGAGCGCACCGGCAACGCCAACCTCATGACCGTGGTCCCCGACCTCGAGCTGAAGATGGGCGTGACCTGCCTGCCCGAAGGGCGCATGGACCGGCTCACCGCCGTCAGCCGCCACGTGGCCGAGCTGGTCAACCTGCCACCCCATGCCGCCGACCCCTACGTGGGGGCGTCCGCGTTCGCCCACAAGGGCGGCCTCCACACGTCGGCCCTCGGCCGGGTGGGCGGCGCCAGCTACGAGCACGTCGACCCCACGGTGGTCGGGAACCACACCCGGGTGCTGGTGTCCGACCTGGGCGGCAGGGCCGGCATGTCGCTGAAGGCCAAGGAGTTCGGCGTCGAGCTCGACGACCGGGCGGCCTCGGGCCTGTCCGAGCGGTTGAAGCACCTCGAGGCCGAGGGCTTCCAGTTCGAGGCCGCCGACGCCTCGCTCGAGCTGCTGATGCGTGAGGCCGGTGGCTGGACCCAGCCGTACTTCCAGCTCGAGGGCTACCGGGTCACCACCGACCACCGCAACGCCATGCGGGGCGGGGCTCCCATCGAGGACGGCGAGTCGATCATCGACACCGAGGCCTCGGTCAAGGTGTGGGCGGGCGACGACCGGTTCGTGGCCATCGGCGAGGGCAACGGCCCGGTCAACGCGCTCGACGCCGCCCTGCGGTCGGTGCTGACCCAGCGCTACCCGGGGCTGGCCCGCATCCACCTGACCGACTACCGGGTCCGGGTGCTGGAAGGCGCGGCGGCCACGGGCGCCGTCGTGCGGGTGCTCATCGACTCGACCGACGGCGACCGCACGTGGTCGACCGTGGGCGTCAGCGAGAACGTGATCGAGGCGTCCTGGCAGGCGCTCGTCGACTCGCTGGTCTACGGCCTGCTGCACGCCGGCGACTGACCGGCCCGCCGGGGGGCCGGGGTTCGTCGGTGCGGCGGACCCCGGCGTAGCCTCTGACCCGTGGCCGCCCCCGAGTACGTCCCCCAGAAGGCGATGAAGCACGTCCGCAGCTACGAATCGCCGCCCCGGCAGCCGCAGTCGTGGCGCCCCGACCGGCCGGGCGACTCCGACACCGGCTTCGAGCGGGGCGATCGCTTCGGCGCCCAGGGCCCCGACCAGGGCTACGTCTACGTGCTGGCCCGCCGGTTCGAGGGCCAGCTCCAGCTGGCCGCCGACGAGCGGGAGGAGGACGCCCTGGTCGGCTGCACCGGCGTCGCCCTCAAGCGGGCCTCGCTGTTCGGCCGGGCGCCGGTGGTCCACGACATGACCGTCGCCCTCACGGTGTGGGGGTTCCTGGGCGACGCCCCGCCCGACCTCATCGCCTTC
>DASXRH010000346.1:0-4414 GCA_036506715.1 Acidimicrobiales bacterium | reverse complement strand
TACTACGAGCGGCCCGTGCGGGGCGGCGCCGGCGGCGGCCGCACCACCGAGCTGATGGCCCGGCCCGTTCTCGCCACCCTGTTCCCCCACCTGTCGACCATCGTCCAGCCGTTGTCGGGCGAGTTCGGCGGCCGCCGCGAGCTGCTCGAGCTCCTGCCGTTCGTGCGGGGCTACGGGGTCGACATCGCCCTGCTGATCGACGTGGCCGACGCCGTGGGCCCCGCCGGCATCGTCCAGGTCGACCTCGGCACCCGCGTCCACCGCAACCGCAGCCTCGACGAGCTCGGCCCCCAGGCCCTCACCGTGCTGCAGGCCGCGCTCGACCGGGCCGGCGTGCGGGCCGCCAACCCGGCCACGCTGCTCCGCCCCGGCCACCCACCGCTGGTGCGGTCGTTCTCCGAGCTGCCGCCCCTGGCCACGCTGCGCCGGGCGCTGCCGCCACCCGCCGACGACGAGCCGGGGACGGATCCCAGGTCGGCGCCGCCCGTGGCTACCGTGGGCAGGTGACCGCCGCTCCCCGCCTGGTCGTGCGCGGCCGGGCGCTCGACACCAGCGCGCCCCTGCTCATGGGGATCGTCAACGCGACACCCGACTCGTTCTCCGACGCCGGCGACCTGCCCGACACCGAGGGCCGGGTGGCCCGGGCTCTGGAGCTGGTGGGCCAGGGGGCGTCGCTGGTCGACGTGGGCGGCCAGTCGGGCATCACCGGCGTGCCCGAAGTCCCGGTGGACGAGGAGATCGCCCGGGTGGTGCCGGTGGTGGCCGGCATCCACGCCGCCGCCCCCGACGTCGTCATCTCGGTCGACACCTACCGGCCGGCGGTGGTCGAGGCCGTGCTGGCGGCCGGGGCCGCCGTGGTCAACGACGTGAGTGGGCTGCTCCACCCCGAGGTGGCGGGCCCGGTGGCCGCGTCCGGCGCCGGGTTGGTCGTGATGCACACCCGGGCCCGGCCCAAGACCAAGGTGCTCGACGACGGCCTCTACGCGGGCGACGGCGGGGTCGCCGGCGACGTCGTCGGCTTCCTGGCCGCGCGGCTGGCGGCGGTGGTGGCCGCCGGGGTGCCCGAGGAGGCGGTGATCCTCGATCCCGGGCCCGACTTCGCCAAGACGCCGGCCCAGACCGTCGAGGTGCTCCGCCACCTCGACCGGGTGCGGGCCCTGGGCCGGCCGCTGCTGCTGGCACTGTCCCGCAAGGACTTCATCGGCGCCGTCACCGGCCGGCCCCCCGGGGCCCGCCTGGCGGGGACGCTGGCGGCGGTGGGCCACGTGCTCGGCCCGCCGGGCGCCATCCTCCGGGTCCACGACGTCGGCGCGGTGGCCGACTTCATCGCCGTGGCCGACGTCCTCGCCGGCCGCACCGAGCTGCCGGCCGGCACCCGCCTGGCCGACCACCTCCGGCGGGAGGCGCGGCCAGGCGGGTGACCCGGTCACTCGGCGGCGATGGCGGCCAGCACGTCGAGCCTGGCGGCCCGCCGGGCGGGGCGGATGCCGGCCAGCACGCCGGCCACCGCCCCCAGCGCCAGCACGAGCAGCAGCCGGCCCACCGGCAGGGCGAAGCTGCCGAGCCCGTCGGACGCCGCCCCGGCCACCCGGACCAGCGCCCAGCCGAGGAACACGCCGAGCGCCAGCCCGCCGAGGGCGCCGAAGGTGGCGACCACCACCGACTCCCACCGCACCATCGAACGCACCTGGGCCCGGGTCTGGCCCACGGCCCGCAGCAGGCCCAGCTCCCGCGTCCGCTCGTGGATCGACAGCGACAGCGTGTTGGCGATGCCCATCAGGGCGATGACGATGGCCAGCGCCAGCAGGGCGTAGATGATGGTCAGCAGCATGTCGACGCCCCCGGTGACCTCGCCGGCGAAGCCCTGGCGGTCGAGCACGTCGGGACCGCCGAACCGGTCGGCCACCTGCTGGACCGCCCGCTCTGCTTGGGGCACCGACGTGCCGGGGGCGGCGGTCACCGCCACCAGCGTGTCGACGTCCTGCACCGAGTGGTCGGCCCATGTGGTCCGGGGCAGCAGGTAGCCGCCCACCAGCTCGGCGGTGTCGTAGGTGGCGGCGACCGTCAGGTCGGCCCGCTGGCCGTCGGGGAAGGTGACCGGGACCGGATCGCCCACGTGCCAGCCATGCGACGACGCCGTGTCGGCGGACACCGCCATCTCGCCGTCGCCCACCCGGCCCAACGAGCCGGCGGTGACGTTGAGGTCGAGCACGCTCGCCAGCGGACCGGGGTCGGCCACGCTGACCTCCTTGGTGCTGCCGTCGACCAGCACGGCGCCCTGGCCGAGACCCACGGCCTGGTCGACCTCGGGCAGCTGGGCGATGGCGCCCGCCAGCTCGGGGCTGAGGGCGCCCCGGCCGAACCGGCCGCTGGTCACCACCAGGTCGCCGCCGAACTCGCGGTCGATGGTGTCGTCGAGCGACGCCTTGAGCGAGGCGGCGAACACGGTGAACAGGCTCACGACGGCGACGCCCACCATGAGCGCGGCCGCCGTGCCGGCCGTGCGCCGGGGGTTGCGCACGGCGTTCTCGCGGGCCAGCGTGCCGGTCATGCCCCGCAGGCGGGCGACGGGGGCGCCCACCAGCCCGGCGATCGGCCGGGCCACGGCCGGTCCCAGCACCACGGCGCCGATCACGGTCAGCACCGCGCCGACACCCACGGCGGCCAGGGCCCCGCTGCCGCTCAGGGCGGCCACCAGCGTGACGATCGCGCCGGCGCCGGTCAGCAGCGCCCCGGTCACCACCCGGGCGGCCGACGGCGCGGTGCGCTCGGCGGCCACTGCCCGGATCGCGGCCAGCGGCGCCACCCGCGAGGCCCGGATCGCCGGGGCCACGCCGGCCACCAGCGTGACCAGCATCCCGACCACCAGCGCGGCCACCACCGTCCCCGGGGTCACCACGATGCCGCCGGCGGGCAGCGCGAACCCGGCCGCGTCGAACAGGCCCTTCAGCAACCCGGCGATGGCCACGCCGGCCGCCAGGCCCATGGCCGAGGCGACGACGCCCACGGCCACGGCCTCGACGATCACCGATCGCAGCACCTGGCCCCGCCCGGCCCCGAGGGCCCGGAGCAGCGCGGCCTGGCGGGTGCGCTGGGCCACGATGATCGAGAAGGTGTTGTAGATGCTGAACGTGGCCACCAGCAGGGCGATCCCGGCGAAGGCGGTCAGGAAGGTGGTCAGGAGGTCGAGGAAGTCCTTGTTGATCTGGTCGGTCGCCTCCTGCGTGATCTGCGTGCCGGTCGAGGCCTCGACCCCGGTGGGCAGCACCGTGGCGATGCGGTCGGCGAGCACGCCCTGGTCGACCCCGTCGTCGCCCCGCACCACCACGCTCGACACCTTGTCGGTCGACTTGGCGATGTGTTCCTGGGCCGAGGCCAGGTCGAGGGCCGCGAAGGTGACGCCGCCCAGCCCGTCGGCCTCGCCGAAGGTCGACAGGCCCACGATGGTGACCTCGAGCGGCTCGGGGGTGAGCAGCGTGGTCGTGTCGCCGAGCTTCAGGTCGCCGGCGTCGGCGGCCCCCTTGTTGAGGACGATCTCACCGTCCCGCTCGGGGGCCCGGCCCGAGGCCAGCCGGTAGGGGTTGAGGGCGGGATCGGTGGTCCACGACCCGGCCAGCTGCGGCGGGCCGTTGCCGCCGATGGCCTTGCCGTCCCGGCCGAGGACCTGGCCGTAGCCGTCGACCACCGGCTCGGCGGCGGCCACGCCGTCCACCGCCGCCACCTTCCCCACCAGCGAGGCGTCGATCAGCCCCCGGGTCACGTCGGCGTCGAGGTCGGTGCTGTTGCGCACGGTGACGTCGGTGCCGGCGTTGACCTCGGTGAACAGATCGTCGAAGTTGGCCCGCAGCGTGGCCCCCAGCACCAGCGTGCCGGTGAGGAAGGCCACGCCCAGCAGCACGGCCAGGCCGGTGCCGGTGAGGCGGCGGGCGTGGGCCCGCATCTCGTGGAACGTGAGCGACAGCACGGTCAACCTCCCAGGGACGACATGCGGTCGAGGACGGTGGTGGCGGTGGGCGCCTCGAGGTGGTCGACGATGCGCCCGTCGGCCAGGAACACCGCCCGGTCGGCGGTGGCCGCGGCTCGGGGGTCGTGGGTGACCATGACGACCGTCTGGGCCATCTCGTCGACGGCCCGGCGCAGGAAGCCCAGGATCTCGGCGCCGCTGCGGGAGTCGAGGTTCCCGGTGGGCTCGTCGGCGAACACGATGTCGGGCCGCCCGGCCAGCGCCCGGGCCACCGCGACCCGCTGCTGCTGGCCGCCCGACAGCTCGGCCGGCCGGTGGCCCAGGCGGTCGCCCAGGCCCACCGTGGTCACGACCTCGTCGAGCCAGACGGTGTCGGGTCGCCGCCCGGCCAGGCGGTCGGGCAGGGCGATGTTCTCGCCGGCGGTGAGCGTCGGCACCAGGTTGAACGCC
>DASXRH010000345.1:0-1939 GCA_036506715.1 Acidimicrobiales bacterium | reverse complement strand
GACCATGGGCAAGGTCGAGATCGAGACCCTCGACGAGGGTCGCGACGAGCAGATCGCCGAACACCTGCTGCGGGCGGCCGTGCTGGGCGTCTTCAAGCGCGAGGTCAACCCCGGCAACCTGCGCGAGATCGTGGTGGCCTTCGACGAGGGCGCCGTGGTCCACACCGGCGAGGACGTGACGTCGGCCGACCTGGCCCGCCTCGTCGAGGACGTCCCCGCCCTGCGCGAGCCGGTGGCCGCCCTGGCCGGGGGCGACGAGAGCCCGGCGGTGGTGGCCAGCGCGGTCGAGCTGGTGCTCGAGGGGCTGCACCTGTCCAAGCGGCTCAACAAGGATGCCGTCGACGGCCGGGCCACCTACCGCTCTCGGTCCTGAGCGAACCGGCGTAACGCAGATCACCGGTTAGCTCGGGGTAGCCTGGCGGCCGTGGGTGATCGCTTCATCTGGGTCGGCCAGCATCCCGGCGTCGACTTCTGCAACACCGAGCCCGTGCTCGACGGCGCCCCGGTGGACCTGGTGGCGACCGGCGACGCGCTGCTGGCGTGGGCGGCGGCGGCCGGGCTGCCGGCCGCGGCCATGGCGCCGCCGGGCCGGTCGCTGACCTCGGCCACGGTGGCCTGGTGCCACGACCTCCGGGACCTCCTGCGGGCCGCGCTCGACCCCACCGTGGCCGACAGGGCGGCGTTGGGCAGCCTCGACGACCTGCTGCGCTCGGTGCCGTGCTCGCTGTCGCTGGCGGTGGGCGACGGCTGCCGGGTGGCGCCGCGGTCCGACGACTGGGAGTGCCAGCTCCGGCTCGAGCTGGCCACCGCCACCCTGCCGGCTCTGGCCCTCGACCCCGCCCGGGTGCGCCGGTGCGCCGGTCCGGCCTGCGTCCTGCTGTTCCACGACACCAGCCGGAGCGGCCGACGGCGGTGGTGCGACATGGCGGGTTGCGGCAACCGGGCCAAGGTCGCCGCCCACCAGGCCCGGGCCCGGGCAGCCGCCGGTTGACACGGGCGGCGATCGCGACTACTAACCTGTATATGAGATTTCACCGGTTAGCAGGCGGAGCGGTGCGGTGAGCGGCGGCGTGGTGGTGTCGGTCAACGTCGGCCTGCCCCGCGAGGTCGAGTGGCACGGGCGCACGGTCACGACGGGCATCTACAAGGCGCCGGTCACCGGGCGGGTGCCGATCGAGGGCATCAACGTGGCGGGCGACCGCCAGGCCGACCGCCGGGTCCACGGCGGCCCGAGGAAGGCGGTCTACGCGTACGCCGGCGAGGACTACGACTGGTGGGCCGCCGAGCTCGGCCGCCCGCTCGACCCCGGCTCCTTCGGCGACAACCTCACGCTCCGGGGCGTCGACCTGGCCACCGTGGTGGTGGGCGAGACGTGGCGCATCGGCACCGCGGTGCTGCGGGTCAGCGAGCCCCGGTTCCCCTGCTTCAAGCTGGGCATGCGCATGGGCGACGCCGCCTTCGTCGACCGCTTCGGCGCCGCCCGGCGCTTCGGCTCCTACTTCGCCATCGACGAGCCCGGCACCGTGGCCGCCGGCGACGCCGCCGAGCGGCTGTCCGTCCCCGACGATCGCTTCACGATCGGCGACTGGATCGCCGCCAGCGAGGACGGTGACCCCGACGGCCTGCGGCGCCTGGTCGAGCACGCCCTGGTGTCCGAGTCGTGGCGCGACCACGCCCGCAAGACACTGGCCCGGGCCGGGCGCGTCAGCTGACGCGACGCGTCAGGGGCCCTTGTCGCTGACGGTGGTGGTGGGGGAGGTGGCGCTCGACGACCGGTCGGTCGGCGCGCCGTCGCCGCCCTCGTCGCCTGTGCTCGGCGCGGTGCCGTCGGCCCCGGTGTCGGTCGCCGGGGGCGTCAAGACCTCGTCGTCGGAGGCCGTGGAGGCGCCGGCGCCCTCGCCCCGGCCACCCCAGTGCTCGTGGTGGTCGTCCTCGCCCC
>DASXRH010000344.1:0-3323 GCA_036506715.1 Acidimicrobiales bacterium | reverse complement strand
ATCGTGGTGCGGTCCTCGGCCAGGCGCGCCTCGCGGGCGAAGTCGCGGCCGAAGGCCACCGACAGCGCCACCGGCACCAGGATGAGGACGAAGAGCAGGCTGGGGATGCGTTCGCCGGCCACCACGACGCCCCCGGCCGCCAGGGCCAGAACGCCGTAGAGGCAGGCGGTGTGGAGGTCCTTGCGGAACGCCGAGCGGGCCAGGATCGTCACGTCGGCGTCGCGGCCCCGTTCGGCCTCGACCCGCTTCCAGACCAGGTGCAACCGGCGCGTGGACCGCGCCCACACGAGGGCGGCGACCAGCGATGCGACCCCCACGAGGGCCAGGATCGGTTTCATGTAGGCCTCGATGCTAGTGGCGCCCGCGGACGGCTTGTACCGACTGTCACGAGGCTGTCACTCACCGCGCCGCCGGACCCGGAGCTTCACCGGGGTGGCGCCCAGGTCGAACGCCTCCCGCAGCTTGCGCTCGAGGTAGCGGAGGTAGGTGCGCGGCAGCTCCCGGTTGACGAACAGCGTGAAGGTCGGCGGGTGGGTGGCGCCCTGGGTGGCGTAGAGGACGCGGGCCCCGCCGGGGGCGGCCTGCGCCGCCTGGGCGTCGCGCAGCACGCTGTTGACCTTGGCCGTCGGGATGCGGCGCCGGTAGGCGTCGACGCTGGTGGCCAGCGCCGGGAACAGCTTGTGCACCCCCTTGCCCGACAGGGCGGTGATGGGCAGCACGGGGGCGTCGCCCACGAACCGCAGCTTGTCCTGGACCTGCCAGCGCAGGTCGGCCCGGCCCTCCGCGTCGAGCAGCTCCCATTTGTTGAGCAGCACGACGATGGGGCAGCCGGCGGCGTCGATGCGCTCGGCCAGGCGCTGGTCCTGGCCGGTCACCCCCTCCGTGGCGTCGATGACCAGCAGGGCGACGTCGGACTCGTCGACGGCCTGCAGGGCCCGCACCAGCGAGTAGTACTCGGTGCCCTGGCCGATCTTCGAGCGGCGGCGCATGCCGGCCGTGTCGACCAGCCGCAGCGGGCCCAGGTCGGTCTCGACCACGGTGTCTATCGTGTCGCGGGTGGTCCCCGGCTGGTCGTGGACCACCGCCCGCTCGTCGCCGGTCAGGCGGTTGAACAGCGTGGACTTGCCCACGTTGGGGCGCCCGACGATGGCCACCGCGAGGGCGTCGTCGGTCTCGTCGTCGTCGGTCTCGTCGTCGCCGCCCGCCTCGTCGCCGTCGGCCCCGTCGGCCGCCTCGGCCGGGTCGGGGGCAGGCAGGTGCTCGACCACCACGTCGAGCAGGTCGCCGGTGCCCCGGCCGTGCAGGGCGCTGACCGGGTGGGGCTCGCCCAGGCCCAGGGTCATCAGGTCCCACATCTGGTGCTCGCGCCCGGTGTCGTCGACCTTGTTGGCCACCAGCAGCACCGGCTTGCCGGACCGGCGCAGCAGCTCGGCCACCCGGGCGTCGTCGTCGGTGGCGCCGGTGACCACGTCGACCACGAACAGCACGACGTCGGCGTCGGCGACCGCCCGCTCGGACTGGGCGCTGACCTTGGTGTCGAGGTCGTTGCCGCGGGCCAGCCACCCGCCGGTGTCGATCAGCCGGAAGCGGCGGCCGAGCCAGTCGGCCTCGACGTCCTTGCGGTCGCGGGTGACGCCCGGCCGTTGCTCGACGATGGCCTCGCGCCGGCCCACCACCCGGTTGAGCAGGGTGGACTTGCCCACGTTCGGGCGCCCCACGATGGCGACCACCGGCAGTGCCACGGTCAGCTCCCCGTCCCCAGCGCGGCCCGCAGGGCGCGGCCGTCGGTGGCGACCACCTCGACCGGCCGGGGCAGGGCGGCGGGTGCCGACCCGTCGAGGAACACACCCTGGGTGAGGCACACGTCGGGCAGCAGGTAGCGGTGGCCCTCGGGCTGGCCGGCCAGCACCCGGGCCAGGTCCTCGCCCACCATCAGCCCGGTGACGCCGATGTTGCCGCCGAAGTAGCGGTTGTCGACGGTGACGACACGCACGTCGTCGCGATCGAGGCCGGCCACCAGCGGCGCCAGCACCCGGGCCCCGAAGGGCGCGGTGAGGATGGCGACAGGGGCGTCGCGGCGGGGACCGATCCGGAGCAGCTGGTCCGCGGTGGCGCGGACCGCCCGGTAGGGCTCGTAGTCGGCGTCGCTCGACCCCGACACGTCGCCGGCGCCCACCGCGACCCCGCAGCCGGCGTCCGCGGACCGGAAGAACCCGCCCCGGTCGGGGTCCTCGCCCCCGGCCGGGTCCCGCTCCCCCGCCAGCTCGGCCTCGAAGGCCCGGGCCATGCCGATGCCGTCCTCGTGCATGGGGAAGTCGCCGTAGTGGACCGCCGGCGGGAACGGCCGGTCGGCCAGCAGGTAGTACTCGTCGGCCGCGAACACGAGCCGCCGGCCGAGGGTGGCCAGGTAGACGTCCTGCCAGTCGGCCACCGCGTCGACCACCGCCGCCGCCTCGTGCGGGGTGTGGGGCCGCATCCGGGCCTCGTGGTTGTGGCGGGACACCCCGAGCGGCACGACCGCCACCGAGGCCAGCTCGGAGAAGCGGTCGAGCACCCCGGCCAGCGTGTCGTCGAGCACCGCCCCGTCGTTGACCCCCGGGCACACCACGACCTGGCCGTGGACGGCGACGCCGTGGTCGAGCAGGGCCCGCAGCCAGCGCAGGCTGGGGGCGCCCCGCCGGTTGCGGAGCATGGCCGCCCGGACCTCGGGGTCGGTGGCGTGGATGCTGACGTACAGCGGGCTCAGGCCCTCGCTGACGACCCGCTCCAGGTCGGCCTCGGTGAAC
The DNA here is from genome assembly GCA_036506715.1 of Acidimicrobiales bacterium. GTDB lineage: Bacteria > Actinomycetota > Acidimicrobiia > Acidimicrobiales > VFJN01 > ZC4RG19. Next base: position 537 of record DASXRH010000344.1, on the reverse strand, counting down.
CGGGTGAGGGTGGTGAAGTTCCCGTACAGGAAGGACAGCCGGTAGTCGTCGTCCTTGAGGTAGAGGCTGCGGCGCAGGCCCGGCGGCAGCTGGTAGATGAAGCAGAACTCGCAGTGGTTGTCGCAGGTGCGCACCCGGTCGAACAGCGCCGAGTGGACCTCGACGCCCAGCGGCTCGCCCGGGCGCTTGCGCAGCTCGACCGACGTCTCCAGCCCGCCCCGGCGCACGTCGAGGGCCAGGTCGGCCTCGTCGACCAGCGAGCGCCACTCGAGCAGGTCGCGGGGCACCTCGCCGTTGATGGCCGCGATCTCGTCGCCCTCGGCCAGGCCGGCGAGCGCGGCCGGAGATCCGGGCGCGACGGCGACGACTCGGGGCGCAGACATGGACGTTGCAGTCTACGGGCTGGAGCGCCGGCCCACCCCGGGTTAGTCGGCCTGGACCAGGTCGGGATCGAGGGCGCCGCTGCGGGCCAGCCACCGGCCGATCTCGGCCGACACGTTGCGACCGGTGGCGATGGCCGGCGCGTCGAGGGCCGTG
>DASXRH010000343.1:0-4382 GCA_036506715.1 Acidimicrobiales bacterium | reverse complement strand
GGGGCCCGTGGCCTCGGCCGGCTCGGGCCCGGCGCCGTCGCCGTCGCCCGGGGCCGGCGCCGGGGCCCCGCTCCGCCGGCGCAGGCCGCCGGTCACCACCGCCAGGCCGGTGGCGCCGATGGCCACGGCGGCCAGGGCGGCGGTGCCCCACGCCCACAGCATCAGGTAGTACCAGGGCGGGCCGAAGATGCGGCTGATGGCGGCCAGGCCCAGGGCGAGCGCCGCGCCCACCACCACGTGGAGGCGGATCAGGGTCCGCTCGCCGAGCCACAGCGCCAGCGCCGCAGCCCCGGCCCACGCCACCAGCAGCACCACGCCCGGGGCCAGCGAGCCGCCGAGCGCGCTCGACCCGCGGACGAGGCCGACCACGTCGAGGTGGTGGAGCCAGTACCTGACGGCGTCGCCCCGGCCGATGTTGGGGTCGGACGGGTGGCGGAAGTTGGCGATGAGGATCGACAGGTTCCCGGGGTCGCCGCCCAGCTGCTGGACGAACACCGGCAGCCACAGCAGGGCGCCGAGGGCCAGGCTGCCCCCGGTCCAGCGCACCAGCGACCGGCGGGCCGCGGCGTCGCCGGCCCGACGCCGCCACGACAGCGCCAGAGCCCCGACGACCAGGACCGCCATGCCCCCCACCAGGGCCACGTAGGGGACGTGGGTCTGGGCGCACAGGCTGCCGGCCACCACGGCCACCGGCAGCACGGCGAGGTCGTCGCAGAGCACGCCCCACACGCAGACGAGGAACAGCACCCAGAACAGCACCGGCATGAACGGGTTCCACGGGTAGACCAGCAGGCCGGGCGTGTACAGGCGCATGAGGAACGCGAGCCCCGCCGCCATCACCAGCGCCCCCCGCAGGCCCAGGCGACGGTGGGTGGCCCACAGGGTGGCGGCCACCACGCCCACGTTGAGCACGGCGTCCGACACCTGCAGCCCCCACGAGCTGCTGCCCATCAGCCGGTACACGGGCGCCAGCAGGTAGAAGCTCAACGGCCCCGGGTGGCTGCCCTGGGTGCCGAGGCCGAAGATGCGCCCGCCCAGCCCGACCAGCGGCGGGTGGCTGAAGCCGACGTCGCGCACCCGCATCTCGATCTGGACGAGGTCGACCAGCGGGTACCAGCGCGGGGTGCGGACCGCGGCGGCGGCGAGCACCATCGGGACGACCACGACAACGGTCAGCACCGCCACCTCGAGGGCGGTGCGGCCCCGTCGGGCCCGGTGCCCCCCGTTCGGCTCGGCCGCGGGCTCGGAGGCGCCCGTGTCGCGGTCGCCGGCCTCGGGCCCCGCCGCCCCGGGGATCCCGGGGTCGCGCCCGGCCGTGGGCTCCTCGGTGGCGGTCCCCCCGCCCGGCCGGTCGCCCTGGTCGCTCATGGCAGCCGCTTGAGCACCTTGAGCAGGCCGAGCTTCACGGGCGACTGGTGGTGGGACGCGTGGGTGGTGTCGAGGCTGTCGCGGTTGGCCAGGAACCACTCGTACGACTCGATGACGGCCGACGCGTTGGAGTGCTCGGGCGCCCACCCCAGCTCGGTCTGGGCCCGGGTGGTGTCGAACCACAGCGACTCGGCGTACAGCAGCCAGTGGTACGGCGCGAAGGGGGCGAGGCCCACCGTCGCCAGGCCCTTCATGCCGATGCGGGCCGGTGCCGCCGGCAGCGAGCGCACCCGCGAGCCGGTGCCGGCGTGCTCGACCAGCTGCTGGAGGGTCTCGCGCATGGTGCCGAACTCGGTGGCGCCGATGTTGTAGGTCGACGGCTTCTCGCGTTCTGCGGCCCGCAGCACGGCGTCGGCCAGGTCGTTGGCGTGGACGAACTGGTAGCGGTTGTCGCCCGACCCCAGCACGTAGACGGGCGCGCCCTCGGCCACGAACTCGAAGAGTACGGCGATGATGCCCAGCCGGCCGTGACCGAGGATGGTCCGGGGGCGCACGATCGAGACGTCGAGGCCGGTGTCGGCGGCGTCGTGGCACAGGAACTCGGCCTCGAGCTTGGCCCGGCCGTAGGCCTCCAGCGGGCGGCCCGGGGTCTCCTCGGTGACCGGGTTCGACTCGGGGATGCCGAAGATGGCGCTCGACGAGGTGTGCACGACCTTGCCCACCCCGCGGTCGCGGGCGGCCAGCAGCACGTTGGCCGTGCCCCCCACGTTGACGGACCGGAACAGCTCGCGGTCCTTGGCCAGCGGCACCTGGGCCACGTTGTTGAGCACCACGTCGACCCCCTCCGACGCCTCCCGCAGGGCGTCGAGGTCGCGCACGTCGCCGGGGGCGTACTCGACCCGGTCGGCGCCGTCGCCGGTGCGCTCGGCCGGCGGGTTGAGGTCGAAGATGCGGACGCGGTCGCCGCGGGCCAGGGCCAGGTCGGCGAGGATCGAGCCGAAGTAGCCGCTCCCCCCGGTGATGAGGACGGTCCGGGCCATCTACAGCTGCTCTCCGTGCTCGAGGCACCAGCGGATGCTGGCGCGCATGCCCTCCTCCAGCGCGACCGCGGGCTCGTAGCCCAGCTCGTCGCGGGCCCGCGAGATGTCGCAGGCGATCGTGTGGTTCAGCTCGCCCAGCACGTGGAGGGGCTGGACGTAGCGGCCGCGCCCCTGCAGCAGCACGTCGGCCCGCTCGGCCGCCCGGGCGGCGACCCGGGGTAGCCGCAACGTTCGGCCCCCCGAGGTGGGCAGGCCCTCGGCCTCGAGCGCCCGCCGGACGGTCTCCAGGATCTCGGCCAGCGGGTAGGGCCGGGCGTCGGCCACCCAGTAGGCGTTGCCGGGGGCCTTGTCGGCCACCTCGGCCTTGAGCAGGCCCTGGACCAGGTTGTCGGTGTAGGCCATCGACCGGCGCTGGCTGCCGTCGCCCACCAGCGGGAACCGGCCCCGGCGGATGGTGCGGAAGAACTGGCTCTGGCGCGGCGGTTGGTAGGGGCCGTAGAACCACGGGGCCCGCACCATGACCGTGGCCAGGTCGCCCCGGTCGTAGGCCTTCTGCACGATCTGCTCGGCCTCGTACTTGGAGCGGCCGTAGCCCAGGTAGGGGTCGTACGGCGAGTCCTCGGTGAACACGTCGGTGGGCGAGGCGTTCACGCCGAAGGGCGAGTTGGACGAGACGTGGACCAGGCGGGCGGCGCCCGAGCGCCTGGCCCGGTCCACGACGTTCTGGGTGCCGCCCACGTTGACGTCGAAGAACTCGCGGGTGGACCGCTGGGGGTGGATGACGGCGGCGGCGTGGAACACCGCGGCGTCGGTGCCCACGCCCTCGAACAGCCGGTCGACGGTGGCCGGGTCGCGCACGTCGCCCGCCACCACCTCGACGTTGCGGGCCAGCAGCGCCAGCGGCGCCGCCTGGTCGTCGCTGGGCACCAGGCACCGCACCCGCTCGCGCTGGGCGACCAGCGTGCGGACCAGGCTCTGGCCCAGCCACCCCGAGGCGCCGGTGACGACGACGGTGGCGGCGGGCGGGCTGGCCGGGACGCCGGCCTCGGCGGATGCGGTCACAGGTACCTGTCCCAGTCTCGGAGATCGGTGAGGGGGGAGGGCGGGCGTCCGCCGCCCCGGCGGCCGCCGGCGGCGGGCCCGGTCACTGCGCGGCCAGGAACTGGTCGCAGTTGCGGGTGGCGATGGCCATGATCGCCGCCTGCGGGTTGACGCCGGGGGCGTCGGGGATGAGCGACCCGTCGTTGACCCGCAGGTTCCGGTAGTTCCACACGCGGCCGAAGCTGTCGGCCCCGGTGCGGCCCCGGTTCTCGCCCATGCGCACCGTCGACGTGAGGTGCACGGTCATGAGGTTGGCCCGGGCCCGGGTCACCTCGTCCCACCAGGAGCCCATCTCGTCGAGGCGGTGGACGATGCGCCCGCCGACGACCGACGGGTGCAGCTCGGTGGCCCCGGCCGCCAGCAGCAGCTCGCCCAGGTGGACGAGGCCACGCGCCAGCCGGCTGACGTCGGCCTCGGTCAGCGAGTACGTGACGAGCGGCGAGCGCACGCCCCGCAGCGCCGCCACCCGGCCGCTGCCCTCGCTGCGGATGGCGGCGTAGTAGACGGCGATGTTGTCCCAGTCGGCCAGGGCCTCGTCGTAGGGCGCCCCGGTGTCGGCCAGGGCCATGGCGATGTGGCCCTTGCGGCTGGCCGAGCCGCCGATGGCCACGAAGGGCGAGAACTCGGTGACCCGGTGCATGGGCACGTCGCCATGGTCGACCGGGTGGGGGAAGCGCGCCGCGATCTTGATGGTCGGGTGCATCTTGAGGCCGTTGCCGATGTTGCGCCAGATGCCGCTGCGCTGGAGCAGGGCCGGCGTGTGGACGGCCCCGCCGCACACGAAGACGTGGTCGGCCCACACGGTGAGCCGCTCGACGCCGCCGCCCGGGTGGGTGCGCCGGCACCGGGCCCCGACGATGCGGTCGCCCCGGC
>DASXRH010000342.1:0-13544 GCA_036506715.1 Acidimicrobiales bacterium | reverse complement strand
GAAGGCGCAGCCAGCGGCTGCGGCGACGACGAGGACGACGTCCAGCGGTGAATCTGGCCGGCGAGACGCCACGATGACTTCCGCGAGGGTCCACTAGTCCGACGATCGCCGCAGCATCCCCGCCTTGAGGGTGTGGAGGATCTCGGAGAACTGGGCCTGCTGCTCGTCCGACAGGTCGGTGAACAGGCAGCTCATGGCGCCCATGGCCGGCGACAGCACCGCCTCGGCCGCCTGGTTGCCGTCGACGGTCAGCTCGACCATCGTGGCCCGGCGGTCGGTGGGGTGGGGTCGGCGCACCACCAGGCGCTCGGTCTCGAGGTTGTCGACCAGCGCGGTCATGTTGCGGGGCGACAGGTCGAGCTCGTCGGCCAGCATGCGCATCATGGCCGGGCCCTGGCAGTGCAGGCGCTCGAGCAGCCGCAGGCGGGGCAGCGTCAGCCCGTCCTCGGCCTGGGCGTCGATCCAGCGCAGGAACGTGTGCGAGAACGAGGCGGTCTGCTCCACCAGCCGGCGCAGCGGGTCGACGCCCTCGTCGGCGTCGGCACCTCGGCCGGCGGCGAGACGCTCGGCGTAGGGGCAGACCTCGGATTCCATGCCTCGCATCCTACCCGAGAAGATCCCGGTTGTAATTGTTACGCTCGTGACTATAGTCTGCGTAACAGTCACCGGAGAAACAGACACGCCGGTGATCACCTGCAGAGTCCTCCACCCGCAGAACGACGAGGTTCACCTCATGAGTGAGACCACCACCACCGCCACCCTCCCCCTGGTCGCCGGCACCTGGACGTGCGACACCGCCCACTCGGGCATCCACTTCAAGGTCCGCCACCTCGGGCTCACCAACGTGCGGGGCCGGTTCGACGACTTCGACGCCACCCTCACCGTGGGCGACACGCTCGAGGACGTGGCCGTGTCCGCCACCGCCGCCCTGTCGTCGGTCGACACCAACCAGCCCGACCGCGACAACCACCTGCGCTCCACCGACTTCTTCGGCGTCGAGGGCAACCCCACGCTCGAGTTCCGCTCCACCCGCATCACGGGCGGCGGCGACGAGTACCAGCTCGAGGGCGAGCTGACCATCAACGGCATCACCCGGCCGGTCAGCTTCCCCGTCGAGTTCAACGGCGTCGACACCTACCCCATGGACGGCAGCCAGCACGCCGGCTTCAGCGCCGAGACCACGATCAGCCGTAGCGACTACGGCATCGACTTCAACATGCCCATCGGCGTCGACAAGCTGGCGCTGGGCGAGAAGGTCAAGGTCGAGCTCGAGCTGCAGTTCGTGGCCCCCAAGGCCGACTGACCGCCCGGTCCGCCATCTCCCTGCCGCTGCCGCGGTCTCCGGCCCTGCGCCGGGGCCGCGGCGGTGCCGCGCTCAGCCCCGGCTGCAGGGGTGGGCGGCGAAGAACTCCTCGATGGCCCTGTCGAAGGCCGCCGGCTGCTCGAGGTTGCACACGTGGCCGGCGTCCTCCAGCACCACCACCGGCGCCCCGCCCCGGGCGTCGGCCAGCGGGCGGGCCAGCTCGAGCGGGATCGCCCCGTCCTCGGCGCCCCACACCACCAGCGTCGGGGCCGGGATGCGGCTGACGTCGGCGCTGGTGTCGTGGTCCGCGACGGCGACGGCGGCCGCCGCCCAGCAGTCGGGATCGGTGGCCTCAGCCTCCCGCATGTTGGTCCGGGCCACCTCGGGCTGGTGCTCGACCGTGTAGCGGCTCCAGGTGGTCTGGGCCGGATCGAGCTCGCCGTGCGAGTCGGGCAGGCCGGCCCCCCGCACCCGCTCGGCCTCGGCCCTCAGCCAGGCCGAGGCCCGGGCGCCGAGGTGCGTGCCGGTGTCGCACAGCACCAGCGCGTCGACCAGGTCGGGCTCGGCCAGGGCCAGCTTCTGGGCGATCATCCCGCCCATCGACAGCCCGACGACGTTGGCGTGGTCGACGCCCAGGTCGCGGCACACGGCGGCCGCGTCCGCGGCGAACAGGTCGGTGCTGTAGGGCCCGGGCACCCGCTCGGAGCGGCCGTGGCCCCGGTGCTCGACGACGATCGTGCGGTGGCGCTCCCGCATGCTGTCGAGCTGGGGCTCCCAGTCCCGCCAGCAGCCGCCCAGGCCGTGGAGCAGCAGGAGCGGGTGGCCCTCCCCTTCGTCGAGGACGTTGATGCGGACCCCGTTGACCTCGTGCAGCACCGGCCGGAGTCTGCCACCCCGGCCCCGGCGCCCGTCACCTCATGAGATCCCCCGCAGCCGCCGGTGCGGTAGCCGGGCCGGCCGGGGGCCCGTCAGCGTCTCGACCGCCACCTCGCCCGCCCGGCGGGCCACCTCGGCCGGGTCGAGCCGGGGCCCGACGCCGGCCACCGCCGCGGCACCGCACGCGGTGGCCAGCCGCGCCACCCCGGTCAGCGGCTCGCCCCGCAGCAAGGCGGCGATCGTGCCCGCCACCATCGCGTCACCCGCCCCCACCGTGCTGCGCACGGCGACGGGCGGCGGGCGGGCCGCCACGGCCCCCTCCCCGGCCACGAACAGCGCCCCCTCTCCGCCCAGCGACACCACCACGGTGTCGACATCGGCGGCCCGCAGGTCGTCTGCCGCCGCGAGCCGGGCGGTCCTGGACGGCAGCGGCCGGCCGGCCAGCTCGGCCAGCTCCTCGGCGTTGGGCTTGACCAGGTCGGGGCCGGCCGGCACGGCGGCGGCCAGGGCCGGGCCGCTGGTGTCGAGGGCCACGGCGGCGCCGCCGGCATGGGCGGCGGCGGTCAGCCGGGCGTACAGGTCGACCGCTGCACCGGGCGACAGGCTGCCCGACAGCACCACCCAGGCCGCACCCTCGGCCGCCTCGGCGACCACGGCCGCCAGCTCGTCGACGTCGTCGGGGCCGAGGGCCGGCCCGGGGAAGTTCACGTCGGTGGTGTCGCCGGTGCTGTCGTCGACGATCTTGATCCCCGTCCGGGTGGCGCCCGGCACCCGCAGGAAGCGGTCGCCGATGCCCTCGGCGGCGAAGAAGGCCTCGAAGAGGCCGCAGTTCTCCGCGCCCAGGAACCCGGTCACCTCCACCCGGCCGACACCCAGGGCCCGCAGGGCGGCGGCCACGTTGACGCCCTTGCCGCCGGGGCTGCGGTCCTCGGCCGCCACCCGGTTGACCTCGCCCGCCCGGAACCCCGGGATCCACACGGTGTGGTCGATCGCGGGGTTGGCCGTGACCGTCACGACCCGGTCGGCCGCGGTCCCGGCCGCCGGCCCGATGGGTTCGGCCTTGGTGGACGGCGCGGCCGCCAGCCGCACCGTCTCGGACAGGGTGGTCATGGCACTCCCCCCGACGAGGCGGTGGTGGTTGGTTACACGCGCCCCGCGGGGGGATCAAGGGGTCGCTCGGACCCCACGGTCACGACGTCAGCCGGCGTCTGCAGCGTCAGCCGCCCCGGAGCCCGGCGCCCACCCGGCCGCCGAGGTCGGGGTGGACGTTGGTCCAGTACTCGACGACACGGTCCTGCACATCCTTCTCCACCCGGTTCGAGGCGTGGGCGACGATGTTGGACACGAGGTGGTCGCGGTCGGTGTCGGACAGCACCTTCTCCCACAGCGTCCGGGGCTGGCCCCAGTCGTCGTCCTCGCGGTGCAGCGAGTGGGCGGTGCGGACCAGATCGGCGGCCACGTGGTAGTTCCACTTCTCGCCGTAGCGCTCGGGGTCGGCCTTGGGGCCGCCGTAGCTGTTGGGCGCGTACACGGGATCGCCGGGGTTCCTGTACCGCATGGCCCCGTCCTTGCTGTACGAGTGGACCGGCACCTTCGGCTGGTTGATCGGCAGCTGCAGGTAGTTGGTGCCGATGCGATGGCGGTGGGTGTCCGGGTAGCTGAAGAGCCGGCCGAGCAGCATCTTGTCGGGGCTGGGCTCGATGCCCGGCACCAGGTTGGCGGGCTCGAAGGCGGCCTGCTCGACCTCGGCGAAGAAGTCGTCGGGGTTGCGGGTCAGCACCAGCCGGCCGATGGGGATCGGCGGGTAGTCCGCGTGGGGCCACACCTTGTGAGGTCGAACGGGTTGAACCGGTAGTCGGCCGCCTCGTCGACCGGCATGATCTGCATCTCCAGCGTCCAGGACGCCTCCTCGCCCCGGTCGAGGGTGGTGTGGAGGTCCCGGCGGTGGAAGTCGGGGTCCTCGCCGGCCATCACCCCGGCCTCGGCGTCGGTGAAGGTCTCGATGCCCTGGTCGGTCTTGAAGTGGTACTTCACGAAGTGCGGCTCGCCGCCGGCGTTGATCCACGTGAACGTGTGGCTGCCGTAGCCGTTCATGTTGCGCCACGTCTTCGGCGTGCCCCGGTCGGACATGAGGAACGACACCTGGTGGGCCGACTCGGGCGACAGGGTCCAGAAGTCCCACTGCATGTTGTTGTCACGCATGCCGCTGTCGGACCGGCGCTTCTGGCTGCGGATGAAGTCCTGGAACTTCATCGGGTCCTTGATGAAGAAGATGGGCGTGTTGTTGCCCACCAGGTCGTAGTTGCCGTCCTCCGTGTAGAACTTGATGGCGAAGCCGCGGGGGTCGCGCACCGTGTCCGCGAAGCCCTGCTCGCCGGCCACGGTCGAGAACCGCAGGAACACGTCGGTGCGGGCACCCTTGGCGAAGACCTTGGCCTTCGTGTACTGCGACACGTCCTCGGTCGCCTCGAAGAACCCGTGTGCACCGGCGCCCTTGGCGTGCACCACCCGTTCGGGCACGCGCTCACGGTTGACTGAGGTGGTCCAGTGTGTCCCTCTCGGACCGCGTCTCCAACGGGATCTGGACCGAACTGCGGATCAGCGGCAGGAGGGGCAGGTGCCGACCAGGTCGAGGCGGTGGTGGTCGGCCGCGAAGTCGTGCTCGCCTGCGATGCGGCCGAGCGCATGGTCGAGTTGCGACTCGAGCTCGGGGGGCATGGTCACGTCGCGCACGTCGCCGCACGCCGAGCAGATGAGGTGGTGGTGGTGGCCGGTGAGGTCCTCCGCCAACTCGTAGCGGGCGAACTCGTCGGCGGTGACGATGCGGTGCACGACCCCGGCCCGCTCCAGCACCGTGAGGTTGCGGTAGGCCGACGACTGGGCGAGCGCCCGGTCCCGGTCGAGCAGCTGGGGGATGGCCAGCGGGGCGTCGGCCGCCGCCAGCACGTCGACCAGGGCGCGCCGCGCCCGGGTGTAGCGCTGGTCGAGGCCGTTCAGCCGCAGCGCAGCCAGCTCGTGCAGGTCGGCGGAACGCACGTCCCGACCCTACCCCGAATGAGAACGGATGAGAACGACCGCCATGCGTCAGACGCGGCGCCCGGGGGCGGCGTGGTCGTGGTGGGGGTCGTCCAGCACGGCCAGAGCGCCACTCAGCCGCAGCACGCCCGCGCCGTACGCGGCGGCCAGCGCTTCGTCGACCAGCACCTCGTCGGGCGGGCCGTAGGCGACGACCCGGTTCGCCAGCAGCATGACGAGGTCGCAGCGGCGGGCGTCCTCGAGGTCGTGGGTGGACACGACGACGGTGCGGCCGGCGGCCCCCTCGTCGGCCACCGCGGCCAGGATCAGCTCGCGGGACACGACGTCGAGCCCGGTCACCGGCTCGTCGAGCAGCAGCAGCTCGGCCTCCTGGGCCAGGCCCTGGGCCACGAGCACCCGCTGGCGCTGGCCGCCGGACAGCTCGTGGAGCTGGCGGCGGGCCAGGTCGGTCACGTGCATGCGGTCGAGCGCCCGGGCCACCGCCACGCGGTCGCCCCGCCCCAGCCGGCGGAAGGCGCCGCGGATGGCGTAGCGGGCCATGGTCACGGTCTCGCGGACGGTGACGGGCAGGGTGCGCTCGACGTCGGTGGTCTGCAGGACCAACGCCACCGCCCCGCGCCGCCCGCGCCCGGGTACCACCAGCCGCCCGGACCGAGGCGTCACCAACCCGGCCAGCGCCCGCAGCAGCGTCGACTTGCCCGATCCGTTCGGCCCGACCAGCGCCACCGAGGCCCCGGTGGGGATGGTGAAGCTCGCCCCACCGAGGGCGGAGCGGCTGCCGTAGGCCAGCAGGAGATCGTCGGCCCTGGCGGCGACGTCCTCGGCGACGAGCGTGTCGGGTCGGGGGGCGGTGTCCATGGGGATCATGGTTGCAAAGTGAGAATGACTCTCTCTACTATAGCCACTCGTTCAAGAGTGGTTCTCGTCCCCGAATGCTACGAGGTCGCCGATGCGCCCCCACCACCGCCTCACATCCGGCGCCGGTGCCGCCGTCGCAGCCCTGGTCCTGGCCGGGGCGCTGGCCGCCTGCGGTGGCAGTGGGAGCGCGGCCGGGGGCGAGGGAAGCGGGGGGAGGCCGACCATCGTCGTCACCACCACCATCCTCGGCGACGTGGTCACCCACCTCGTGGGCGACCAGGCCGACGTCGAGGTGGTGATGCCGCCCAACGCCGACCCCCACGAGTTCCAGGCCTCGGCCCGGCAGGCGGCAGAGATGCGGGAGGCCGACGCGCTGGTGGTCAACGGCGGCGGGTTCGAGGCGGGCCTCGACGACACCATCGACGGCGCGAAGCACGACGGGGTCGCCACCTTCGCCGCCATCGACCACGTCGACACCCTCGACGCCGGCGGCGAGGACGGGCGGTCGGGCGGCGCCCCCGATCCCCACTTCTTCTCCGATCCCGCCCGCATGGCCGTGGCCGCCCAGGCGCTCACCGAGTTCCTGACCGCCGAGGTCCCCGCGCTCGACACCGCCGGCTTCCGGGCCGGCGCCGGCGCCTACGTCGCCCGCCTCCAGGCCCTCGACGCCGAGATCGAGGCCACGCTGGCCCCGATCCCCGCCGAGCGGCGCAAGCTGGTCACCAACCACGACGTGTTCAGCTACTTCGCCGACCGGTACGGGTTCACGATCGTGGGCACGGTCATCCCGTCGATCACCACGCAGGCCGAGCCCAGCGCCGGCGACCTCGCCGACCTGGCCGACGCCGTGCGGGCGGCGGGGGTGCCGGCCGTCTTCGCCGACACGTCGTCGCCCGAGCGGCTGGCCGACGCCCTGGCCGCGGAGGTCCCCGGCGTGAGGGTGGTCGAGCTGTACAGCGAGTCGCTGGGGCCGCCGGGCTCGGACGGCGACAGCTACGAGGCCATGATGCTCACCGACGCCGAGCGCATCGCGGGGGCGTTGACCCCGTGACCTCCTGGTTCGCCGCGGCGTTCGACCCCGCGTTCATGCAGCGGGCCCTGGTGGCCGGCGTGCTGGCGGCCGCCGCCTGCGCGGTGGTGGGCACCTGGGTGGTGCTGCGGGGCCTGACGTTCCTGGGCGAGGGGCTGGCCCACGGCGTCATCCCCGGCCTGGCCCTGGCCGTGCTGTGGGGGTTCAGTCCCGTCGTGGGCGCCTTCGTGGCCGCGCTGGTGATGAGCGGGGCGGTCACGCTGGTCACCCGGCGCGCCCGCGTCCGGGAGGACACCGGCATCGGCCTGCTCTTCGTGGGGATGCTGGCGCTCGGGGTCGTCATCATCAGCCGGTCCGACAGCTTCAGCACCGACGTGACCGCGCTGCTGTTCGGCGACGTGCTGGGCGTGACCCCGGCCGACCTGCGGGGCCAGGCGATCGGCGCCGCCGTCGTCGTCGCCACCTCGATCGTGCTCTACCGGCCGTTCCTGGCACTGGCCTTCAACGAGGACAAGGCCGCCACCCTCGGCATGCACCCCGGCCTGGCCCACGCCGCCCTGCTGGCGCTGCTGGCGACGGCCATCGTGGCCTCGTTCCAGGCCATCGGGACGCTGCTGGTCTTCGGCCTGCTCATCGGCCCGCCCGCCACCGCCGGCCTGCTGGTGCGGCGGGTGCCGCTGATCATGGCCACCGCCGTCGCGCTGGGCGCCGCCACCGTGGCCGTGGGCCTGGCCGTCAGCTACCACGCGAGCACGGCCGGCGGCGCCACCATCGCCGGGCTGGCCGTCGCCGAGTTCTTCGCCGTGCTCGCCGCCCAGGAGGCCACCCGAGCGGTGCGGCGGTCCCGCCGCCGCCACGCCGTCTGAGCCCGGCGATCCACCGTCGGGCATGGTCACCGCCCGGCCACCGGCCGTTGCAGGGCCGGTCAGCCGCCGGTGGCGCGGGCGTCACCGGGGTCGAGCACGTGGCGCTCGATGGTGGCCCCGGTCTCGCCCAGCCCCGACACGGTCACGGCGTCGTAGGCCAGCAGCCGGTGGGTGCCGGGGTCGAAGTAGAGGACGGAGGCGGTGAGCGGCACCGGCTCGTTGCCCTGCAGGCCCCGCAGCCCGCCTCCGCCGGTGGAGCCCTCCACCAGCAGGCGGGTCTCGGTGTCGCCTCCCGGCCCGGTGGTGGTCGACGCCGTGGTGGTCGCGGCCTCGTCGTCGCGCTCGGACCCCTCCGCGCTGCGGTCGCGGGGCTCGATCGTGCCCACCCGCACCTTGTGGGTGTGGCCGGCAAGGACCAGCGGCACCACCCCGCCGAGATCGGCGGCCATGCGCTCGTCGTGGACCATGGCGACGTCGACGGGGGGTGGCTCGTCGGCCTCGAGCCCGTCGGCCACGTCGGGGGCGAAGGCCAGCGCCTGGTCCTGCTCGGACCCGCCGCCCACGGGCTCGCTCTTGTTGGGGGTGTAGCGGGGATCGCCGATGCCCCAGAACCGCAGGCCGGCCACGGTGGCGGCGTTGCCGTCGAGCACCACCGCCCCCGGCTGGGCGGCCACCGCCGCCTGGGTGTTGCGGGAGTCGTGGTTGCCCCGCACGTACACGTAGGGCACGCCCAGCGTCCCGATCTGGTTGACCAGCGGCGCCTCGACGTCGGTGCCCCAGTCGGTGAGGTCGCCGGTGTCGGCCACCACGTCGACCCCGAACTGGTCGACCAGGCTGCGCATGAGGTCGAAGGCGGCCGGGTTGAGGTGGATGTCGCTCACGTGCAGGACCCGGATGGTGCGGCCGGGCTCGAAGGTGGGCAGCGATTCGCCGGCCAGGTAGAGGGTGGCCACGTTGTCGACCAGGTCGGCCAGCTGGGCCCGGTACTCGCCGAAGCGGTTGAGCACCGACTCGACGTCGCCCACGGCCGCCGGGGCGCGGGTGAGCAGGCCGGTGTAGCGGGGCTCGGCCACGGCGTTGGGGTCGAAGGTGGCGGCGGCACCGGCGCCCACCCCGGCGACCAGCACCGCAGCCGCCGCCGCGCCGGCCAGCCCGGAGCGCCACGAGGCCCGGGCCGCCAGGGCGCCCAGCACGCCGCCGACCACCGCCACCACCAGGCAGCGAACGGCCAGGCCCACCAGCGCGGAACGGACCTGGCGGGCGGCCTCGTCCCCCAGGCGGTTGACGGCCTTCGGGTTGTCCGCGATGCGCTCGGCGTCGGCCACCCCGATCTCGTCGACCCGCAGGTCGAGGACCACCGGCCAGTCGTGGGTGTCGAGGTCGATGGTGCCCAGCGGGGAGAGATGGACGACCGTGTGCCCGGTCAGCGACGGCCGGGCGGAGATGGTGGTCTCGAACGGTCCGACCTTGGCCGGAACGTGACCGGCCAGCGCCAGGGCCAGCGACGCGCCGGCCACGGCGAACACGACGATGCGCAGCCGCCGCCACCACGGGCTCTCGGGGTGGAGGGCGGCGAGCGGCGGGAGCCGCAGTCGAGGCGGCCGGCGCACGCGCCAGCGGGGCGCGGTGGGCAGGGTCGACGGCTCCTCCATGACACGATGGTCGCGGATCGCCGACCCCCGGCCACCACGCCACGGGTCACGAGGCCTTGGTGGCTACCTCCGATGACGGCTCGACCTTGTCGGCCACGGCGTCGCTGGTGCGGTCCGCGGTCTCGACGAACCGCTGCTGGAGAGCCTCGCCCACCTTGCGGGCGTCGCGACTCACCGTGTCGCTGAGCTGCCGCACGGTGGGGTTGGCGCGGACCCGGGCGACGGCGTCGTCGAACCGGGCGCGGCGTTCCTCGTTGGTGGTGGTCGCCACCCAGTACCCGGCGGCGAACCCGGCTGCGAATCCGATCTTGAACTTCATGTGATGCGGATACCCGGGAGCGCACCCGATGATGCGTGGGCGGGTACGCTGTTCCCGTGGACATCCCCGCCGAGGAGCATGTCGAGGTCGAGGACAGCATTCGGCAGTACGTGCGGTCGCGCGTGTGGGTCAGCGACGAGCAGCGCAAGCGCTGCACCTACGTGGCTCGCGACGCCCTCCGCACCGACGCCGTCATCCGCCGCTTCTGACCGGCATCACGCCTGGCCCTCGGCCTGGCCCGCGGGGCGTTCGCCCTGGATCGCCGTCCGCTGCACCCAGCGGAACCCGTCGGTGCCCGTGACCGTGGCGATCTCGATGGGGCCGCCCACGCCCGGCCACGAGAACTCGGGGGTGGTGGCCATCGGGCCCAGCGTGAGCCGCTGCACGTCGATGGTGGTGCGGATGCACAGCACGGCCAGGTCGATGCCGTCCTGCAGGTTCATCGACTCGAAGGGGATGCGGTAGCTGCAGGCGTCGAGCAGCGGCGTCAGCTTCTCGAGCTCGTCGGACCGGCCGTGGTCGGCGGCCAGCCGCTCGAGCAGCTCGAGGTCGGAGCCCCGCATGATGCGGGTGACCACGTCGGACTGGCCCCGCCAGGCGGCGCCGCCGCCCTCGGCGGTGGTGGCGATGGGCTCGACCGCCCGGTCGGGCAGCGCGACCTCCCACGCCTCGCCCACGCCGGCGTCGTTGTAGCCGCCGACCAGGAAGCCGAGCGCGGCCACGCTGGGGGGCGAGATCTGGTCGGGCTCGGCCAGCGTCTCCTGGTCGTAGCGGTCGCCGAAGAACTCGGCCAGCCTGCGGGCGGTGGGGCCCGGGTGCTCGCAGTCGCCGGACTCGCGGGCCGCGAACTCGGCCATGTGGCTGGCCACGCTGCGGCCGAGCACGAACGCCTCGCCGTAGGTGGCCACCGCCACCCGGCCCGACGGGAACACCTTGTGCGTGAAGTCACTGCCCACCCGCAGCATGCGGTGGTTGGCGAGCGTGGTGCGGCTGTCGGCCGCCACCACCACGCCGTCTTGGCACACCACCGTCACCGCCAGGGTCATCGCCGCCCGCTTCTCTGCCGTCGCATCACCATCGGAACCGGACGATCGTAGCGACGGGGTGTGACAGTGACGGCCAGCGCTAGGACGCCGGGCGGTCCTCGGCGTAGCCCGGGTTGGCCACGGCCAGCTTGTCGGCAACGGTGGCCCGCACGGCCGCCGCCACCTCGTCCCAGCGGTCGTCGAGCGCGCCCGAGCGGATGGCCGCGGCCAGCTCGGCGTCGTCGGCCGCGCCCAGGGCGGCCAGCCGGGCGGCGTGGGCCCGGGCGGGACCGTCGCCGGCCTCCAACTCGCGCTGGACGATGGCCAGCACCCGCCCGGCGACCCGGGCGTGGAACCGCACCCGGCCCTCGGTGGCCGCCATGACGTCGCCCTCCAGGAACTCGCGCACGGCCTCCACCAGCTGGGCGGCGGTCGGGGCGTCGTGGGGGGCGGTCATGGCAGCAGCACCAGGAGGTCGTGCTCGACCTCGCAGACCCGGCGGCCGATCGCAGCCAGCTCCACCGAGCGGACCACGCCGGTCAGGTGGGTGGCCGCCTGCATCCCGCAGATGATCCCCCACTTGAGCGTGCCCAGCACCTCCCACCAGTCCAGCGCGTCGCGGTCGACGACGGTGCCGGCCGTGGCCTCGTAGGCACCGACCAGCTCGTCGACCGGCCCGAACCCCCCGACCCGGAGCGGGGCCCCGAAGCGCCAGGCCCGGACGCACAGCCAGCCCAGGTCCTCCAGCGGGTTGCCGACGTGGGCCAGCTCCCAGTCGAGCACGGCCGCCAGCCCGTCCCCGTCGACCACCAGGTTGCCGTTGCGGAAGTCGCCGTGGACGACGGTGGCCGGCCCCGGTGGCTGCATGTGGCGGTCGAGCCACCGGAACCCCAGCTCGAACGCCGGGTGCGGCTCGCCCACGCCGTCGAGCATCTCCCGCAGTTGGGCGATCTGATCGGGCGCCTCCAGGCCCGGGATGCCGGCCGGGTCGAGGCGGTGGATGCGGGCCAGGGCGTCGCCGCACTGGGCCGCCAGCCGGGGGCGGGCGGCGGCGAACTCGTCGTCCCGCAGGATCTTGCGCGCGATCGTCTCGCCCGGCACCCGCTCGACGACCATCCACGCCGGGCCCAGGGCGCCGGCGCCGCCGTCGGCGTCGGTCGCCACCACGGCCGGGACCGGCACGCCCTCGGCGCCCGCCGCCCGCAGCAGCGCCGCCTCGGTCGCCATCCCCGTCTCGGCGTGGCGGCCGCCGGGCCGCTCCCGCTGGAGGATGAGCGGCCGGCCGCCGGCGTCGAAGGCCCATGTCTCCCGGGACGCGCCGCCGGACAGGCGCCGCAGCCCCGTCACCGGCGCCGACCCCAGCGCGGCGGCCAGCGCCGCCGCCAGGTCGCCCTCCCCCGCGGCCGGGCTCACTCGATCGGCACCAGGGGCCGACCGCCCTCGTCGAGCTGGTGGAGGTACTCGCTGATGCCGTAGCCCTGCCGGCCGTCGTAGGTCCACCGGGCCAGACCCTCGTTGACCACCGTGGACCGCTCGCCGGTGCGCTGCGGCCGGCCGTACACCCGCAGGATGTCGCCCCGCAGCTCGTGGACCCGGTCGCGCTTGTCGGTGGCCCGCACGTGGCTGACCCGGTGGGTCACGCCGTCGGGGGCCAGCTCGCTGGTCACGTCCCAGGTGCGGATGGAGGTCGCCTCGCCGTCGCGCCAGACCCAGCCCCGGTGGAGGTCGCCGGCCGGGGTCCCGATGCGGATGCCGCCGAAGTGGGTGCCGTCGTCGATGTTGATCGAGAACCAGCGCCACATCCGGGGGCCGCCCCACCGGCGGGGGCCCCACGACTTGTCGCGGTTGCCCCGGGCGGTGGCGGGGTCGAGCGTCCAGGCGTCGCCGTCGCAGGCGACGGTCCCCGCCCAGGTGCCCGACTGCTCAAGGTGGCCCTTGCCCACCGTGGTGGCGGTGGACGCCGCGGTGTCGTCGCTGCGGGACGACCGGCCGAGCCCGTCGGTGCCGATGGCGGGTGTGAGCGACGAGAACGTCAGGTCGAGCGTCACGTGCCCGGGCCGGCCGCCGCCCCGGGTGTCGCCGAGGTCGAGCACGCGGGCGTCGGCGTCGGCGGTGACGCGCCACCGGCGCATCGGCTCCTCCCGCTGGTAGCGCACGCCGCCCACGGCGAGGTCGTCGTCGATCATCACCGTCTGCTCGCGCACGCCGCGCACGTTGGCGATGCGGTCACCGGGCAGCCACACCGACAGGCCCACGTCGATCGTGCCCTCGTTGGGGCGCACCCCGATGCGGGTGAACAGCCCGGTGTCGGCGTCGGGGTCGTAGCCGTTGAAGTAGTAGGACTCGCTCCACGCCTGGTCTCCCTCGACGGGGTGGGCGAAGTCGTGGCGGGCGTCGAGGATGGGCACGGCGCCTGTCTACCAGCGGCCGGCGCCGGGGGCGTCGAGGACCCGCTGGACCAGCACCAGGTCCCGCCACGCTCCGTGGACCCAGCCGGTCTCGGGCACGCGGGCCACCTCGATGAACCCCAGGTGCTCGTGGAACCGCAGCGACCCCTGGTTGCGCGCGAGGGCGACGAC
>DASXRH010000341.1:0-4394 GCA_036506715.1 Acidimicrobiales bacterium | reverse complement strand
GTGACCGGCTCGACCGCCTTGCGCCGCCGGGTGCGGGAGTAGGCGTGCATGCGGGCCAGCAGCCGGCGGGCGCACCACTCGGTGGTGGCCGGGTCGGGCGGGGCATCGGGCCGGGTGAACCGGCCCTGGAGGGCGAACCCGTCGTTCTCGAGCACGGCCAGGCCCACCGTGACGGTGCCGGGGTCGAGGCCGGTGAGCTCGGCCAGCCCGGTCACCGTGCGGGGCCCCGAGAGGTCGAGGTGGCCCCGCAGCACCGCTGCCGCCACCTGCTCGCGGGGGTGGGCGTCGTCGGGCGCGCCCCGCGCCACCACCGCCGCCCGGGCCGCCTGCTCGGTGGCCCACCAGCGCTCGGTGCCATCGCCGTTGCCGTCGCCCGTGGACTGGGCCCGGCCCCGGGCCGCCAGCTCGGCGAACAGGGGCCGCCACTCGTCACGCGCCGGGGTGCACACCAGTCCCGTGAGCAGGTCGTGCAGCTCGTCGGCCGATCGGGGGGCGGGGGCGACCTCGTCGATGACCCGGGCGACGGCCTCGGCGTCGAGCCGGCCGATGGTGGTGAGGTCGACCGGCAGGCCCCGGCGCAGGGGCACGGCCCTGGTGCGGCGGTCGATGGCCTCGCCGTCGTCGAGGAACGCGTAGGGCTTGGCGGAAAGGATCTCGTGGCTGAAGGCCGACGCCTCGGTGGTGTCGCGCACGTGGACCTGCACCCGGCCGCTCTCGATGCCGTCGAGCAGGACCGTGAGCCCGTCGATGTCGAGCCCCTCGGTCAGCGTGTCGTGCACGGTCTGGCGCACCAGTGGATGGTCGGGGATGGGGACGGGGTAGGTGACGTTCTCCTGGCAGGCGGCCGCGTCGGGGAACAGCGCCGCCATCAGGTCGTCGGCCTCCATCCGCTGGATGGGGGGCGGGTTGCGGCGCCCGCCCTTCCACCGCAGCACCACCAGCGCCCGGTTGAGGTTCCAGCGCCAGCGGCTCTGGAACATCGGCGAGTCGAGGATGGCCTGGGTGAGCACCTCGCGGACCGTCTTCGAGTTGAGGAACCGGGGCACGTCGGCCAGGGGGAAGCTGTGGTGGGGCCCGAGCGACAGCACCACCGCGTCGTCGTTGGCCGAGGCCTGCAGCTCGAAGTTGAACGACCGGCAGAACCGCTTGCGCAGCGCCAGGCCCAGCGCCCGGTTGATGCGCCCGCCGTACGGCGAGTGGACGACCAGGTGCATGCCGTCGGCCTCGTCGAAGAACCGCTCGAACACGAGGTCGTCGTGGGTGGGGACCACGCCCAGCACGGCCCGGCCGGCGGCCACGTAGTCGACGATCTGGCCGACGGCGGCGTCGTCGAGCGGTGCCGCGCGGGCCAGCCAGTCGCGGGCGCCGTCGGCGTCGTCGACCGCCAGGAACCCGTCGACCGTGGTCCGCAGCCGCGACACCTCCTGCGAGAGCTCGGCGGTGCGGGCCGGCGCCTCGCCGGTCCAGAAGGGGATGGTGGGCGGCTTGCCGGCGGCGTCGGCCACCCGCACCACCCCGCCGGCCACCTGGCGGATCTGCCAGGCGTGGGTACCGAGCAGGAAGATGTCTCCGGCCATCGACTCGACCGCCCAGTCCTCGTTGACGGTGCCGAGGAACAGGTCGTCGGGCTCGAGCACCACCCGGAAGTCGCCGATCTCGGGGATGGCGCCGCCCGAGGTGAGCGCCGGCAACCGGGCGGCGGGCCGGGCCCGGACCTCGCCGTTGATGCCGTCGAGGTGGAGATAGGCGGCCCGGCGGCCCCGGCCCGTCGTGATGCCGTGGCTGACAAGATCGACCACCTCGTCGAACGTGGCGCGGGGCAGGTCGCGGTAGGGGTGGGCCCGGCGGACCAGGGCGAAGAGGTCGTCGAGCCGCCAGCCGTCGTCGCCCGGAGCGGCGGCCACCTCGGCCACCAGCTGCTGGGCCAGGATGTCGAGCGGCGCCACCGGCGGCACCAGGGCGTCGAGCTCGCCGGCCGTCACCGCCGCCAGCAGCGCCGCGCTCTCGACCAGCTCGTCGCGGGTGAGGGGAAACAGCCGACCCCGGGGCACGCCCCGGAGGCTGTGGTTGGCCCGTCCCACCCGCTGGAGGAAGGTGGCGATGCTGCGGGGCGAGCCCACCTGGCACACCAGCTCGACCGGCCCGATGTCGATGCCCAGCTCGAGACTGGCGGTGGCCACCAGGGCCCGGAGGTCGCCGGCCCGCAGCCGGGTCTCGACCCGGTGGCGCCGCTCCTTGGACAGCGAGCCGTGGTGGGCGGCCACCACGTCGTCGCCCAGCAGCTCGCCCAGCTGGTGGGCCAGCCGCTCGGCCAGGCGCCGGGTGTTGACGAACACCAGCGTGGTGCGGTGCTCGGACACCATGGCGGCGATGCGGTCGATGACGTCGCCCATCTGCTCGGCGGACGACACGGCCTCGAGCTCACCCTGGGGCAGCTCGAGCGCCAGATCGAGCCGGCGCCGGTGCCCGGTGTCGACCATCGCGCAGGGGGACGGGGCGCCCGCTCCCGCCAGGAGGTCGGCCACGAGCTCGATGGGGCGCTGGGTGGCCGACAGGCCGATGCGCTGGGGTCGGCGGGTGGCCGCCGCCTCGACCCGCTCGAGGGTGAGGGCCAGGTGCGAGCCCCGCTTGTCGCGGGCCACGGCGTGGATCTCGTCGACGATGACCGTCTCGACCGTGGCCAGCATGGACCGTGTGCGCCGGGCGGTCACCAGCAGGTAGAGCGACTCGGGGGTGGTGACCACGAAGTTGGGGGGCCGCCGCACCATGGCCGCCCGTTCGGACGACGACGTGTCGCCGGTGCGCACCCCCACCCGCAGGTCGGGCGCCCGGTAGCCCAGCTCGGCCGCGACCTCGGCGATCTCGCGCAGCGGGCGGTCGAGGTTCTCGGCGATGTCGACGGCCAGGGCCTTGAGCGGCGACACGTAGGCGACCTGGGTGCGGCCGGCCACGTCGACGCCGGCGGCGTGGGCCCGGTACAGCCGGTCGATGCCCACCAGGAACCCGGCCAGCGTCTTGCCCGACCCGGTGGGTGCCGCCACCAGCGTGTCGTCACCGGCAGCGATGCGGGCCCACCCCAGCCGCTGGGCCTCGGTCGGCCCGTCGGGGAAGCGGCGGGCGAACCAGGCCGCCACCGCCGGGTGGAACCCGTCGGCCGGCAGCGCGACCGCGCCGTCGTCGCCCCCGAGGAACCGGGGGTCGGCGGCGAACAGCGACAGCGTCTCGACGGTGGCCATGACTGGACCCGAGAGTACCCAGGGCCTGTGACGGTTTCGGGAGCCGATGCGAACCGGGGTCAGCGGTGGTCGGGGCTCAGCCGCTCTCGGCCGGGGAATCGGGGTCGTCCTCGTCGTCGGACTCGGCCAGCAGCCCGCCGGTGGCGGCGAGGGCCGTGGCCAGGCCGGCGGCTCGGTCGACCACCGCGGCGATGGCGATCTCGGCCCGGGGGCCGGAGCCCGGGAGCGGGGGGTCGCCGAGCGAGCGAACGAGGGCGGTGGGATCGGTGGCCGGGACGATGGGTTCGGCCGGGGCCAGGGGCGGCACGGGCCGCCACAGGTCGACCGGCTTGCCCGCCTGCTTGCGGGCCTGCCGGCGCCGGCGGGACCGCTGGCCCTGGCTCTGGCCGCCGCCCTTGGGGCCTCCGCCGCCCTTGGCGCCGCCGCCCTTCGGGCGGTTGCCCTGGTTCTGGCCTCGCTCGGTCATGCGACCCCCTCGGTGAGCAGCGCATCGGGTCGGATGCCGAGGGCGCGCTGCAGCTGGTCGGCGTCGAGGTCGGCCAGCGAGCTGGACTTGGGCAGCACCAGGTCGGCGATGTGGCGCTTGCCGGCGACGACCTCTTCCACCCGCTCGTCGACCGTGCCGGGGCACACCAGCCGGTGCGACACGACGGTGCGGGTCTGGCCGATGCGCCACGCGCGGTCCCGGGCCTGGTCCTCGACCGCCGGGTTCCACCACCGGTCGTACAGGACGACGTGGCTGGCGGCGGTGAGGTTGAGGCCGGTGCCGCCGGCCTTGAGCGACAGCACGAGGGCGCCAGGGCCCTCGGCCTCCTGGAACTCGGCCACCATCCGGTCGCGGGCGCCCCGGGCCAGGCCGCCGTGGTAGCAGGAGATGGGTACGCCGGTGACCTCGGTGAGGTAGTCGGCCAGCCGCTTCCCCCACTCGGCGAAGTGGGTGAAGATCAGGATCTTCTCGCCGGAGGCGAACACCGCCTCGACGATCTCCTCCAGCCGGGTCAGCTTGCCGGACCGGCCGGCCAGCGGCCTGCCGTCGTCCTGGTAGGCGGCGGGGTGGTTGCAGATCTGCTTGAGGGCGGTGATGGCCGCCAGCACAGCGCCCTGGCGGGGCTCGCCGCCGTCGCCGTCGGCCGACGACGACTGGGCCACCAGCCGGTC